>ONYG01000168.1 GCA_900321995.1 uncultured Methanobrevibacter sp.
ACTTCAACATCGTTATCCTTCAATAGCTTTTCAGCTCCCATAAGAGTTTCATTATCGCCTATAACCACTTTTGGAATGTTGTAGAGTATGACTGCACCTGAACACATTGGACATGGTGATAGAGTTGTGTATAAAGTGCATTTTCTATAATCTTCATAGCTAAGGCCTTTAGCATTTTCAATTGCATCCATCTCTCCATGAAGGATTGAAGAGTTATTCTGGATAAGCCTATTATGGCCTCTTGAGATTATTTCATTACCCTTTACAAGAACAGCACCAATAGGTATTCCTCCTTCAGATAATGATTTTTCGGCCTCTTTGATTGCTTCAGATAAGAACTTTTGATGCATATAAACCACAAAAATAGAATTTTATAAGAATTAATAATAAATAATAATCTTTTAAAATTTATATAATTTATTTAAAAACTTTAACAATTAAAAAAAAAAAAAAAAATAGTAAAAAAGGTTAAAAACTCCTTAAAGAGCTTCATTAACCATTTCTTCTAATATATCAATTAGAATGTCATCATCACAGATTGGCTCTGGATAAAGGATTTCACCTTCAAATTCCATCTTTACATCACCATGGTCATGATGATGGTGATGGTGATGACTATGACTATGATCATGGCCGTGTTCATGGTCATGACTGTGTCCATGGTCATGATGATGGTGATGATGTCCGCTTCCATCATCTTCAATAAGGCCTAAGATTGTAGGAATATCCCTTGTTGTATGAACTCCAGGAGCAATGAATACAGGAACTACAATCAATCTGTCCACTTCATTTTCACTTACAAGCTTGTTGATTGAAGTAGGGATATTTGGCTCTACAAGTTCCATAAATCCAAAGTCACATGGATAATCGCTTTGAGCATTATATTGCTTGAAAACACTTGATATGAATTCCTTATTATAGTTTAATCTGCTTCCATGAGATACGAGCAATACTGCAGTCTTTGCATCATCATCAAGTTTGGAATCTTCTAAAGCGGTATCGATTCTGCTGTTAATAATGTCAATAAGCTTTTCATTTGGGCCTATTACATCGGTTAGGATAAGGTCACCGTCAAAGTCCACTTCCTCAAGGCCGTATAGATAATGACCTTCAGGATAGTTACCGTCAGGCTGTCTTGGGTCTATTTCTTTAGGTTCAAGACCAAGAATGATTGGAATATCAATATTAGTATGAATTCCTGGAGCTAAGAATACTGGAGTAGCTATGATACGTTTTAAATCAGGATTGCGTTCCTTTAAATTCTTAATAGCCTGTGGAAGGCTTGGCTTAGCTACTTTCATATATCCTACTTCTGCATCGAATTCGGTTTGTGCCTTAAACTTAGCACATATGTCCTTAAACACTTCTTCTGCATAGGGAAGACTACTCCCATGGCTTAATAATAAAACAGCAGTATCTTCATTACTCATAATATCACATAATAATTTTAAATTCTTAATTTTACTTTAGATGAATATATCTAAATTTTTAATAAAGTTAATGATAAGAAAAAAGTAATAATTTTAATAAAAATATTAAAAAAAGTATTACTTATGATTTATAAAAAAATAAATAGCTAAAAGCTATTAAAAAAATTATTTTACAATTTTAAATTTGAATCCATATGAAATTACACCATCAGGGCCATCTTCACGGATTTTTCTAAAGACCATTTCTACAGGGTCTCCAATTTGAATATCATCGACATCAGCATCAACAATTTGTGCAGTTACCTTTGCACCTTCTTCAAGTTCAATAATAGCTACAGCATAAGGAGCTATTTTCTTAAAGTCAGAAGTAGGAGTTCTAATTACGGAGTAGGTAAATATTTTACCTTTTCCAGAAAATTCCATATCTTCTATATTACCTCTTCTCCTACAATCTGGGCAGATAACCCTTTGAGGGAAGAAAACTTGACCACAGGTAGTACATTTGGATCCAATAAGATTATATCTTTGTTGGATATGACGCCATGTTCTTACAGTATCAGACATTAAATTCCTCCTTATTGAAATTTAAGTATTTAATAAATAAATAATATTAAATTTTAAATTTGATTTATCTTATTTTTAGACTTTATAATATAAAAATATTCTAGTAAATGTCTAGCATAATGACTAAACATATATAACAATAATCTATTTATTTTTCATCTATAATAAACTTATAAGATTTTTGTAAAAAATTCTATAAAATTTAATAAAAATAGGCCTTGTTTAAAAAAGATATTCATTATATATTAATTATTCAATTTTTTAAAGGCCATATCAATTTTACAATCTTAAGTCAATATTACGAATTTAGAGCAATTCAACAAAAACAAAGCAAGTTAACAAAACAAAATCAATTTAAGAATCTTATAAAAATTTTATATTTTTAAATCAATTTAATCATCTTAAATCAATATTTAGTTGAAAATATCTGATATTTTTGAAAAATAAAAAGTTTTAAATAAAATTTATTTCAAACAAGAGTTTAATGTTAGATAAAAAAAGTTTAAAACAAAATAAAGGATTTAAAATTCAATTGAAAAAAAGGCTTTTGAAATCATTCTGCAAAGATAATGTAGGTGAATATGGCCGTATTCGACAGCTATCCAAAGATAATAGAGGAAATTATTCTATTATAATTAGTGCAATTCTTATAATATCATTTCTTATTCTTTCAATAGCCCTATTGAATAGTTCACTTGAGGAGAATGAGAGCAACAAGGATGCAATTTCTTCAAATCAAATCCAATACATAATGGAAGACTATAAAAGAAACCTGCCTATCATTGAACGTGAAGCTCTTGAGGAGCTTAGCGAATATGTAATCACTAATAGAAGAGCCTCACTAGATTCTCGAAACGATTTAAAGAAAATAATAGACAATAAGCTGAGTGAAAAGAACGAAGAGTATTATGAAAACTATAATATTCAAATACAATCGTCTATTGTAGGAATAGAAAACACCAGCGACCCATTTTCCTATAAGTTCAAATCTTATATTTCAAGTGTAAAGGGGGATTTCTCCTATGAGGAAATAGCTGAATCAAATGTTAATTGCTATAATCTAAAGGATCCAGTTCCAGTGCTATTTTGTGGAGATGATTGGAGCTTTAGAATAAATGATTCCGATGCTAATAGACAAAGTGTCTTTTATGGCAAGTCACTATCTAGGTTTCTTGAGAAACATAATGTTGAGAACTATTCTTTTTATGAGAATGCAAGCTCTCCTTTTATAATTAAAAGATGTCCTTATGACCCTTATAAGCATCATGGAGACGATAACGGCAAGATTATGAAAAACTGCAGAGAAAACAATTACTATCATGAAAGTGCTGATGGGGCCTGTTACCTATGTCGATTGGAAGGAAAATGTGGCTGTGAGCATTATGGATTTGAAACATTCATAAATCCTCAAGACACTAATGAAACAGGCCGTGTTTCGGCCTGTGGAGCAGACCATGTAATATTCAGCGATGATATCTATCCTGGAGTTGAAGTTATATATAGCAGTGCTGATGGGATGAATGAAATATTGTATCTTGATCCTCATGGCCATAAGGTGAAATATGGTATGAGTGGCTTTTAAGGGTTTAAAAGGAGATAGAATGAAAAAAATAGCTAAACAAATACTAAAGGACAAATACGGCCAAATATATTCAATCGAACTTCTTCTATCGATTATTCTGCTTTTAGTTATTGTAAGTACAATGCTCCACATAAACGATATGATGAATGAGAAAATATTAAGCCAAGAGGAATCATCAGCTCTTGAAGATATGGCTATAGAAAGTGCAGATTATCTGCTTAACAATCCAGGAAATCCAGAAGATTGGGAAGATGATAAGGGGTTGAAGAAAGGAATCGTATCGAGAAATATAATTCCTGGCCTTGCCATAAAGGACAAGTATGTGGAAAATGGCTTTTTTAGGGATGAAAGCAGTGAAAGTGAAGAAGTTATATTAAACACAATTTCATATATAAAGCTTATGAGGCTTAAGAACAATTACGATGATTTAATTAATCGAAACCTATTTAATTCAAGCCTAAAAAGTTCAATAAGCATTTATCCCATAGATTCAAATATGGAAAGCATTTCCATGGGCGATGAATTGGAAGGTGACGTTGCAACAGTTGAAAGAAGAGTAAGATGCGATTATTTCAGCTCTTTTGTCTTGTATAGATTCAATGATTTTGAGCTTTATGGTGATGATTACATAAAGGCTGAAAAATGCAATCACGACACTAATCCTAATCTTACAAACCATAGCAGTGACGGAAGGTCTTTTTGGCTTTGCAAAAACTTTAGAGTCTATAGAAGTTCACTGGAAAATTATGACTATTATTTGATTTCAGATTCTTCAATAAGGCATGCAAATAGCTATTATATTTTAGAAAGTCTTAATCGAAGCAGTGAAGATAAAAAAAGATTGGATGATGAGACGATTGGATTGAACTCATTCTTTATGGAAGATATGGAAAACAGTTCCAATGAGATTTATTCAATTCATTTTAATGTAGAAAAAAGTAAGATAAATGATTTTAAGACTGTATTAGTGTCCATTCCTAAAAACATGAGCGAAGATATTATCTCCAATAATCAATTAAAGTATGATTATTTTAATAGCAGAGAAGTTGATTTTGTATTTAAAGCATCATATAAGTAAATCTTTAAAAAAAATAAATCAATTAAAAAAAGGATCATATAAATAATCTTAAAAAATAATCATTAATAAAAAAAAAGAAAGAAAGAGTTTTAAAGTGTAAAACTCTATAAACTATTCATTGCTCTTTAAAGATTCAACCATATTAACCCTTTTAATCTTTCTTGAAAACATTAGATTAACAAGGATTGAAAGTCCAAATGTCATGATAAGGCTGATTAAGAGATTTGCTGGATATATATGGATTGGGAAATAATAATCAGCTCCAGTAGAGCCCATCATAAGTTCCATCATCACATATGAAGCGGGAATAGCTAAAATAAATCCAATTGTAGAAAACCACAGATTCTGAGTTAAAAGCAATCTTCTAAGGCTTTTTGAATCAAAACCAAGAACCTTCAATGTAGCAAGCTCTCTCTGAATCTCTGTAAATGATAAGAGTCCTAAGTTGTATAATACAACTACAGCAAGTACTATAGCAAATGTTATGAGAACATAAACCATTAGATCCATAGCTTCAGTCATTTCATTCCAACCGCTGCTTATGTCTTCGCTTGTGGATATGCTTGTAACTCCAGTATAGTTCTTATCAATCTTCTTATCAGTTAAAATGACATTTGTGCTGTAATTATAATCATCATCTCCATACTTTTCATAAACCTTAGGAGACATTATAATTCCCTGTCCGAAAGGAGTTGCATAGGTTTGGGTTATCTCTGAATCTATCCATTGAGGATTTCCCACAATATGCCATCTGACCTTATCCCCTATATGAAGGCCCATCACTTCAGCTAACCTGTCTGAAATGGCCACTCCATTAGGGTCTATGTCTATATAGTTTCTGTCTATATCCGTTGGATTGAAGAGTTCAGATTCATTATAAACCGTCATCAAGGCCGTTTGCTTCTTTCCCTTATATTTGACCTCAATGCCTTGCTCCATCATCTCTTCTCCATTTGTATCATCAAGGATTGCAGACAATTGGGAGTCAGTTATATTCTCATCAAGATAGAGTTTGGATTCATACTTGTAAATCTGATTGTATTGCCAGTCCTTTACATCGTTCATTGAATCATACATACCAAAGGCAGACATTATCAATAGAGCACAGGCGAATACTCCAAATATGCTCATGATAGCCCTTACCTTATTTCTCTTGGCATCCCTATAGTTCCATCTGGCATTAAAGCCTAATCTATTCCAAAGCCTTGTCCTTTCAATAAAGCCGGAAGTTACAATCTTTGGTGCCTTAGGCCTAACTGCATCTGCAGGATTTTCATCATTAATGCTTTTGATTGAGATATAAGTCACGGCAACTGAAAAAATCACCATAAGGGCTGCAACAACAAAGAAGCTTACATCCCAAGCAGGACCCCAATGAGGAAGGGAATACATTGCAGACATTGATGGATAGAATAAATAAGGTATTGTCATAGGCCCTATTATAAGTCCTAATATTGATCCAGCCATTGATAAGACAAATCCATAGCTGAGGTAATGATAGATTATTGACTTATTGTCAAATCCCATAGCCTTTAAAGTACCTATTTGAGTTCTTTGAGAGGAAATAAGTCTGCTCATTGTTGTAAGAAGTGTTAAAAGGGCAACAAGAACAAATATAATTGGAAATATTCCTGTAAACATATGATGCTGGTCTATTTCATCCTGAAGTGTGCTGACACCAACATTATCCTCGCGGGGAACGAATTGGGCATATGAATATTGGCCTAAAACATCATTGACCTCTTCGCTGAATTCCTTATTGTCCAGCTCCTCATAGCTATCTATTGTGATTCTATTGTACTTAAGGTCAAAATTAGCCCCTTCACTTGAGATATAGGCAAATCCGACTTGACTGAAGTCAGGAAGCATACTGCCTTCCTGCATATAGTATACATATTCTGGAGAATACATTATTCCCCTAATGGTTTTAGATATGGTAGTTCCATTGTATTTTAGGGAAATCTTATCTCCAATGTCTAAGTTTCTATTGTCTGAAAAGCGCTTATCAATCCATATCCCTTCTTCATCATTTGGGTTAAAGTCTTTACCCTTAAACAAATGAAACTTGGATATGTCCTGCTTGCCCTCTAAAACATGAAGCGTTATGTCGGGGTCTGATGAGTAGTTTGCTACCGTATCCACTACCATCTCCCTATGGGCATTTTGAACCTCTTCCATTTCCTGAATGTCTTTTAAAGTATTCTTATCAAAGTCTTCTCCGTATATCCAACCATCTGCAAGATTTGTATCCTCATAGTAGTGTGTGGAAACGTCTGTTATTCCCACTACCTCTCCGCTAATTCCAGTGTATGCAAAGACTCCTATGAATGCCATAATGAATATGGATAGGAATTGAATCTTATGATCAGATAAATCACGGAACATCTTTTTAACTAGCTTTTTCATATAAATCACAAAATGAATATAAAACACTTAAATATTAAATTAAACTTGATTAATAGGCTTAAATAATTTAAATTAAATCATTTAAGAAAAAATAATTAATAATGATTTTAATAATATTACCACTCAATCTCATTAACGTCTAAAGGATTTTCATGAATTTCAATATCCTCTATCTGGCCGTTCTTGATTCTAATAAGCTTATCAGCAGCATCTGCCAATTTTGCATTGTGTGTAACGATGACAACAGTTGTATTCTGCTCATGACACATGCTCTGAAGTAGGGAAAGTATTAAAACACCTGTATTTGAGTCTAGTGCACCTGTAGGCTCATCACATAATAGCATAGCAGGTTGCTTTGCCACTGCCCTTGCAATAGATACTCTTTGCTGTTCTCCACCTGATAATTGAGAAGGAAATTGACTGCCATGGCCTGTAAGACCAACAGACTCAAGTATCTTATCACCATCGATTTTTAAGCCTGTAATATCTTCCATCAATTCTATATTTTCCTTTGCAGTCAAGTTTGGAATCAGGTTATAGAATTGGAATATGAAACCGACTTCCTTAGCTCGAAATTCAGTCAATTGCTTATCATCATAATCCACTATGTTTTGGCCATTTACAATGATCTTTCCGCTTGTTGCAGTGTCCAGGCCACCTAATAGGTTTAAAAAAGTTGATTTTCCTGCACCAGAAGGACCTAAAATTACTACGAATTCTCCTTTGTCTATCTTTAGACTTAAATTATCCAGTGCCTTTAATTCATTTTCTCCACTTTTGTATATCCTAGAGACATTTTCAAATTCTATCATTGTTGTCATAGATTGCCTCCTAATTAAGATAATTTTTTTTATGTATTAAATGATATTAAAATATTCTATGCTAAAGTACATTTTATAAAATATTTTTTTATTTACTTAACCAATATTATGTATTTGTTATTCATAATATATAATATTTAGGTATACCTAAATAAAAACAATTGAGAAATTATAGAAAAATATAGAAAATAATAATAAAAAAGTTAAAAAACTAGAAAATAAAGTGTAACAGAGTCAAACTAACTCCAATTAATATCAAAGTGGAAATGGAGTCTGTTAAACTTGTAGATAAAGGAATAACTATATTATCCGGATCAAGTCCTCTTCTATAAGAAATTGTAGAGATATAGAAGACTACAAGCAACATTATAAGAATCAAGACCATACCTGATAGGAAGCTTATGGATAATGATTCAATAAAGCCTATTCCAATATTGCCAAATGCTAAAGTTGAAGACTCTGCTAAAAATCCAATTACTGGATACATTACAACAGCAAGGGTTACAATAGCTGCAAAGTTTTCCATTGTGTGCCTTTTAGGCCTAAGGACAGGGTCGATTAAACCTGAGTGAAGACCTGAAGATAGTCTTGCACCTAAAATACTTACTAAACCTCCACTTTCACCAGAGAACAATGGAACCAATGTTAACAATGTCTGATTCTTAAGCAATGTTGTAAGAGAATCATTCAATATTCCACCTGCAAATGTTCCAAGAAGAGAACAGATGAATAATACAGGAGTGGATTGTCTAACAATATGTCTGACATCGCTTTTTGCAGTGTATCCTGAAATTAAAGCCGCTGCAGTCACCACTATTGCAAGTGTAAATACAATCATCTTAACTATAGGAATTATTGAAATGTATCCCACTATGATTACGCTTAAAATAATAGCTGGAAGTGTGAAGAAATCACCTACAGCTGCAATGAATGGGGTTGTAATATTATCTGGGTCCCAACCGCCTTCAAAACTCTTAAGTGAAATAAACATTGTAATCGGAAGCATTATGATAGTGGATACCAAACCTGCAATAAATGAAATTAAAACAAAGTCAAAAATGCTTATGCTTTCAAATCCGAAGAGTATGCAGACTCCTTTTGCAATTACTGCAAGCAATATGGACAATACCATTGTCAAAATAAGTGAAGCAGTAATGTTTTCGCTTAAAATATCTGACCTTTTGAATTCAGGGGATAATGTACCAATGTGAAGGTGAGTGCTTAGCCTTGAACCGAAAGATCCAAAGATGTTTCCCCTCATTCCAATAGCTCCAGGAATGATTACCATGAGTCCAGGATAGGTCTTTAAGAAGAATTCCATATTTCCTAAAATAATACCTGCACATAAGTCTCCAACAGCACAGATGGAAAGAGCTATTAGGCTTTCCTTTAAAACTGAGTCTGTATCATCTAAAAAGAGCTTTACAGTTTTATAAAAGCGAGCAGGTAGTGTAAATACGTATTTTATTCCATTAAATAAAAATAGTATTAAGTTAATGACAAGTGCGATGGAGGAGTCTCCAAATTGACGTATCATCTTCAATAGACTTTTCAATTTCGACACCTCCCATAATCATACTGTCACCTCATAAAATTTACATATTAAAGAATACACAAAATAATGTTTTAATAGCTATTTTGAACTCAAAATATTAAATTAAGACATTTTGTATCTTTATTAAAATTGTATCCTTTTTAAATATTTTTTATCTAATCGTCGTCAATAAAGTCTTCCATATTGACTAAATCATCTAAACCAATTTCTCCATCAGCTAATTTTTCAATAATTTCTGTACCGGTTTCTGAACCTTTAGCAATTAATACGTCTCCAGCAATAATTACTGTGTCCTTATCAGGGCCGTAAATCCAAGAATCTCCACGTCTAATGGAAATGATTCTCATACCAGTACGGTTTAATAATAATAATTCACCTAATGAATTATTTGCAAGAACTGAACTTTCACTAACATTTAAACGAATAATGGTCTTTTCACTTTCTTCCATAACCATTTTAAATACTGGGTGAGGTTCGAATCCTTTTAATGTTAAGTCAGCCAAATCCTTTGCAGCGTTTCCAATGGATTCTGCAGCTTCTGCAATTTCCAAAAGTGTAGTTAACTTTTCTGCATCTTCAAGAGATCTTGCTGCAACAAGAGATTGCTTCTTAATCTCATAATTCATGCTGTTCAACTTGTTTTCTAATGTGATTACCTCTTCAGCAGCAGCTCTGTTATTAAATAATACAGCTGAATAAGCTAAATCAACCATAAGTTCCGACATATCTTTCATTTCAATTAAAATATCTTTTACACTAGGCATTTTAAACCCTCTTTAATATGTAATTTTATAATTTTGAATAAAAATCTTGAATAATAAAAATCTTGAATAAAAAAATAATAAAAAAATTATTTTAGAATCTTTTCTAAAATAAGACTTTAAAAATTAAGTAAACTATTTAAAAGTCTCTAAAAGACATTTACGCCTTAACCTTAAAAGCTCTATATGCTTTTCCTTTAAGTCGTCAATGTTTTCTAAAATATCATCAAGGCCTTCTCTAATGGCCTTACATGGCTCTTCCTTATGAATCCAATCACAGTTTTGACAGCTCCAAACTTCCTTGCCCTTTATCCAGTTGCCTCCTGTAACAGCATCTGCACAAGGATAGAATGGACAGTAGCAAAAGTCACAAGCCTCCAATTCCTTATGGCAAGGAAGATAGTCACAATCATAATCAAGGCCTTTAGGACTTTCATCTCTTAAATACTTTTCAAAAAAGTCTATTGACCATTCTAACGGATCATGTTCAATTATATAATCTGATGAGCTAATGAAAGAACCATCTAAACGATGAGACAGTTTATTTCCAATGAATATTATTGAATCCTTATCGATTCTTCCATCATCAATATCTTCAAAATCATCTATAGAGTAATCATCATCGCCTATAACAATAGCTGTAAGTAGCTTGCTGTTGAATTCCTTTACAATCTCTTTCAGCTTTTCATAAGCTTCTCTTCCATCTTCTCTCTTATCGTCAACTGGATTTTTGATAACTAAAATAAGATTAGCTTCCAAAATATTCTTTACCTTCAATTCCAATTCAGATAATGGCATTATTGGCTTGGTTAAATCTATAAATGCAAAATCCTCTAATGGAGCACCAATATAAGATGCTGATTGGCTTAATGAAGACACACCAGGATAGATTTTGTATTTTATATCATCATATTTGGACTTGATTTGAAGGAAACGGTTAGCAAGGCCTAATATGTTTGGATCATCTGAAACTATTAAAACAACCTCTTTAGATTCGAGAGACTTAGAAATGGCCAAATCAATTATATAGTTTTCATGAATATATCTTTCCAATAAGCTAAAGTCTGAGACTTCATCAAGATTTAAATCGGAATCTTCTTCCAATTCCAAATCTATGCCATTAATTAAGTCAATAGCTGAAATTACTTCCTTATCCTTAATTTCAGAATCAAAGAATGTTAAGTCTACATTATCATGATTAATAATAATGTCTGCTCCTTTAATTGCCTTAAAGGCATTTAAGGTTATGTTTCCTTTATCATTCCCAATACCAATAAGATGAATCATTTTACCACTTTGATATTTACTCTAAATATTTTTTTTAAATATTGCTTAATGTGAATTTAATAATCTTAAAACTGTTTAAATTAAGCTTTAAATACTTAATCCAAATTTAAAGCTTTTAATCGATGATTAAATAATTAATCATTGAATTAATAATTAAAAATTAAATAAATGAGAATATAGGAGTTAATAAGTTAATCACTACATCTCCACTTGAAGAACCGCCAGAAGATGAATCAGATGATGAAGATCCGCCATCATAGCTGGAACTTCCACCAGAGGATGAACCGCCGTCATAGCTAGATGAACCACTGGAACTAGAGCTATAAGTGTTACTGGAACTTGAAGAACCAGATGAATAGCTATAGCTTTGGCTTGAGCCACTAGGACCTGAATCATAGCTTACATATGAAGAGTTACTCTTAGCGTCATTTGAATCATATACCTTTAGGATAGATTCAACATGAAGAGTGTCCAAATCAGCTTCAAAACCGTTGAGGGTATGCTTAATAGCTACAGAAGCAGTGATTTTATAGTCAGGCTCTGCACTTATTACAATAGAACCTGAACTGCCTTTAGGAGTGGAATAACCATATGCAGTTACAGTTGCATTGAATGGTTCCTCATCAGTGTCTGCACTGGTAGTCACTGTCATGTTTTCCACATTAACACCATCCACCTCGGCCACATCAGATAGCTTCTCTGCCAAATCATATTTATTTGTAATGTTAATAGCATCTGGGTCCTTAATAAGCAAGCCGCCTACATTATCTGGGCTAAAGAATGAAGTGATTGTATTAACTTGCATGTCCATTAATTCTCCTGGATCAGGAACTTCAGCATTCACAATAGTGTATGAACAGAAAATTCCTATCTCAAAAAATACAACAAAAAGCAATACAATAAGTATAATTCTTGATATTTTCATTTTCAATCCCTTTTGAATTAATTCTTTTTCTACAATGACTATTTTATATAGTCTATTTTTTAGTTGATAAAGACTATTTTTATAGCCTATTTCTTACTTTGATATTAACCATATGGAAAAGTTTTTAAACAGTTAATATCTTATAATAATAAAGTTTATATTAATTATATATTATATAATTATCGAAAAATCGCATATTTTATTGTCTTATGATTATTTTTTACTGTCTTATAGATTATTTTATTAACTACAAAAAAGATAATAATTATAGATAAAACAAAATAAATTAGAGCTGATATTTTTAATGGTTTAGATTAAGACTAAACCAAGACATTAATGAGAATGATATTATGACAGCTGAAACACTTCTTAAATTTGCTAGAAAAGGAATAATACTATCACCAGGAGCGTATGATTTAATTCAAGGCTCAAAAAATCCTTTAGATTTAAGTTCATCAATTATTTTAAAATTAAAAAGTGGAAAGTATTCCAATGAAGAATTGGTTCCAGTAAGTGTGGAACAAATCAAGGAAATGATGAAAGAGCTTGGCATTAAGATTGAAGATAATGAAATAAATCAAGGCTCTTTAGATAATTCTGCTGAAGTTAAAGGAGAAAAAACCCAATCTGATGCTTTTGCAAGGGCTATAGAAAGTGGAAAACGTGAAAGACCTGTTGAAAGAGGAAACTTAAATCCACAAGTAAAACCAAGTATGGAAAAGCCTAAAGTAGAAGCAAAACCAACTATAGAAAAACCAAAAGTAGAAGCAAAACCTACAGGTTTAGAAAAATCTACACAGGCTAAAAAGGATAAAAAGGCAGATAAAACAGGCTATCCTAGTGAACATATAGTAAAAATAGATGATGTAGAAGTTTCAGATGAGGCTAAAAAGAAATACAGAAGAAACTTAACAGAATCTAAAGTTAATTTTGATGGGTTTAAAGTTTTGAAGGACACAAGCAATAAGTCTTATACAAGTGGAGATATTGGAAACCTAATTGAATATTTCCAAAACAGATATCATAAATTATCAAACATTCTCTCTAAAAGGCCAGAATTAAGAACATGGCAGAAAATTAACGAAGTCACTGATAATCAGACAGACTTAAACCTAATTGTAATGATTACAGATATTAGAAGCACTAAAAATGGCCATTACTTTATAGAAGTTGAGGACGATACCGGCTCAATGCCTGTACTTGTCAGCAAAGACAATGACCAATTGATTAGGGCTGCTAAGAATCTTATGAAAGATGAGGTTATTGGTATAATAGCTCAAAAAAGGCCAGGAAACGAACTTGCAATATGTCAAAACATCATTGACCCTGGAGTTCCAAGAGTGGCTAGAAAAGAAGTAGACTTTGGAACAGTATTTACCTCAGACATTCACATCGGAAGCTCAACATTCCTAGAAGATGCATTCACCAGATTTGTTAGATGGATTAATGGTGATTTTGGTAATGAAGAGCAAAGGGAAATGGCTAATAACGTTAAATACATGATTATAGGTGGAGATATTGTAGATGGAATTGGAGTTTATCCAAATCAGGATAAGGAACTGGCCATTAAGGATATTACTGCCCAATATGATGAGGCTGCACGTTTAGTTGGTGACATTAGAAGTGATGTAAAAATCATTATCACTCCTGGAAACCACGACGCTTCCAGAGTTGCAGAGCCACAGCCTGCAGTGCCTGAAAAGTATGCTAAGTCTCTTTATCAATTGAATAATGTTGAATTCTTGTCTAATCCAAGTATGGTAAGTTTAGATGGCCTTGAAGTACTTATTTACCATGGAAGAGGTATAGATGATATGGTAATGGGTTCCAATGATTTCTCACACGAGAGAAATGACCTTGTTATGAAAGAGTTCCTTAACAAAAGGCATCTTGCTCCTTTATATGGTGAGAGAACTCCTCTTGCTTCAGAGCTTGAAGACCACCTTGTAATTGACAGGGTACCGGATGTCTTGCATACAGGACACGTTCACATTAACACCTATGCAAACTATAAGGGAATTCACTGCATTAATTCAGGTACTTTCCAGACTCAAACTGAGTTCCAGAAAATTTATAACATTGTGCCAACCCCTGCAGAAGTTCCTATCATTGATGTAGGTGGAAACTATAAGCAATTGAAGTTTATTGACTAAATAAAGAGATATAAAATTGCTTCTATTTAAATTAAATTAACTATCTTTTTTAATTATTTTTTAAAATTATTTACTTATTTTAGGATGATACTATGGAAAAGGAAATCGTTAAGTCAGTAGTGGAAATGTCAGCTTATGTATTCCAAAGAGGCCTTGTTTCAGGAAAGGCCGGAAATGTCAGCGGAAGATTCAAAACCGATCATGGTGATGTTGTGGCCATAACACCAACTCTCAAATCCCTTGCTGACTTAAGAGAAGAAGATATAATCCTTGTAAATGAAAATGGTGAAAACCTAACTAAAGGAAAGCCTTCTTCAGAGCTTGGAATGCATTTGGCTATCTATAAGGCAAAGCCAGACATTTACGGAATCGTTCACACCCATTCACCTTACGCTACAGGTTTCGCTTTTTCAAACAAAAGAATCAAACGTCTTGAAGGCTTTGGAGCTATTGAATCTGAATACATTAAGGACATCGATTACTTTAAGCCTGGCAGTGAAGACTTGGCTCAAAATGCTGCTGAAGCCTTAAGGAATGAGGACGTTATTATCTTAAAAAATCATGGAGTCATTGCAACTGGATCCACAGTTAAGGAAGCTGCTACTCTTGTTGAATTTGTTGAAGAGATTGCTAAAACCCAGTTTGTTACTCATGTATTGAATTCCATAGAATAAAGATTAACAAGTAACTTTTATAAACATTTAAACTAAATACGATATTATGAAAATAGAATTTGACAGTATAGGAATTATTCACTCTCCTTTTAATGAGCTAGAAGGCATGCCAATTCAACCAACTGGCGCAAAAGGCATTAAAGGAGAAATACACATTAACGATGAATATAAAGCCGGATTAAAGGATATTAACGGTTTTTCACATATCATACTTATTTATCATTTACATAAAACCAATGGACATGCATTAGAGGTCAAGCCATTTATGGACAATAACACTCATGGAGTATTTGCAACCAGATCTCCTAAAAGGCCAAATAACATTGGAATGACTGTTGTTGCATTGGATGATGTTAATGAGGAAGAGGGTATCCTATACATTTCCAATGTGGATATCCTTAATGGAACTCCTTTGCTTGACATAAAGCCTTATGTGCCTCAATTACATGAGGACACTATAGTTGACTTAAGAATCGGATGGTTTGAAACAAATCATCATAAGGCTAAAAAACAAAAAGCAGATGATAGATTTATTAAATAATAAATTTTCTTACTTTTTAAATTAAAATTATATTAAAAATAGATTTTAAACAAACTAAACAATATCTTTAAAACATATAAAACTAAACTTTTAAAAAATAGCTATTAGAAAAAGTACGAACAATTTGCATTAAATATATATACTTTAAGAAATATACTAAATAATGTTAATAATATTACTGTTTTTTGAAATAATTTATTGGGATTTTATTTTTTTATTATAATGTTTTCAAAAATTAGCAGTAGGGAGGAATTATTATGACTAACGAAACTTTTGATGAAGTATCTGAAATATTAAAACATATTATGGAAAACCCTAGTGTTCCACGTAACATTAGAAGAGCTGCAGATGAATCTTATACTCAATTAAATGATGAAGAAGAAGACGAAACCGTAAGAGCTAGTGCAGTTATCTTAAAATTAGATGAAATTAGTAACGATCCTAATATTCCTGTTCATGCTAGAACTTTAATTTGGGAAATCTTATCCAAATTAGAATCTATTAAAGCTTAATTTTATCTTATTTTACTTTTTTTCTATTTTTTATAATTTATTCTATTATTTGTTTTATTCTAATTTTATCTATTTTTTATAATTTTATTTATTATGATAGTTCTTTATTTATTTGTTTTAATATATAGAAACTATTCTGCAAAATTTTTAAATTCTGTATTTATATCGTTTGATAATTCAGTAAAAATTGTTGTCAAATTAAAACTGTTTAGCTATTCTAAATAAATATTGACATTATATTAAAATTATTTAACTATATTAAATCAATATTCAAGTTATATTAAAACAATTTAACAATCTAATAAAAAATTTTCAAAATAAAATCAATTTTAAGGCTTAGAGCTAAATTTCAAGTGTAAATTTTTTAATATTAACAAGGTTCATACAAAATAATAAAAATTACAAAGCTTTATAAGTAACCAAAACAATAATTAATGTACTACTTTTAAAGGGTGTATGTAAATGGTAGAAATAAAGGAAAAATATGTAACTGTAATTTGCTTTAATAAATTTCATGGAAATAAAATCTTTAAGATTGGATCTATATTAAAGCTCATTAAAGAGCCTGATAATTCTCATGATACAGAAGCCATTAGAACTGAAATGAGATATGCTGGAAAGGTCGGTTATTTGGCAAACAGCACCAAAACTGTTATAAGAGGCACTATGAGTGGAGGAAGGGTCTACGATAAGATAAGTGATGACGACGCTTATGCTGAAGTCAAGTTCATCTCTCATGACAGCGTCATTGCACGCATAATTGAAGAGGATGAATTGGAAGAGCTTAAAAAAGATCCTGAATGTGATGTAAACTTTATTTAATTTAATTATTTATTAAAATCAATTCTATTATTTTTTTTATTTAACTTAATTATTTTTTTATTTAACTTAATTTGGGGTGATATTAATGACAGATAAAAAAATGAATGTAACTTACGTAAAAGACATGGATTCTCTAATTCGTGGAAATGTTATAGAAAATAATGTATTTATGAACTTCAATGGCTTAAAGGTCTCTTTTGAGCTCATGGAAAAACAGGAATATAAAAACGTGACTGCTATTCCAATCAAAACCGACAAATTCGCTAAAAAAGACTTCATTACAGTTAAGAAAGGATATGAAATGGGACTTGTTGAAATCAAGGAACTTGAAAACACCACTGTAAAAACAGTAGTCTGTAAAAATTATGCTGTGGTACCTTTACTTTTAATTGAAGGTGATGAGATAACAGGTGCTATGCAGAATCGTATCATAAATGACAGCATGCTTATTCCTGCAAAAAGCAAAAAGAAGATATCCGTTAGCTGTACAGAACATGGCCGATGGAAAAGTGAGGGAACTAATTTATTTGCTCCTTCAGAATACTCATTGAATAGTCATACAAGAGAAAGAAAAAGATCAGCTGTATTGGAAAATAGGGATTACCAAAGCGAAGTGTGGAACTCCATTTCAGACCTTGAAATGTCACATGACTTCTGTTCCAATACAAGCGCTTTGCATGACACTTATGACAATTCAAAATCTTTACAAGATAATTATCTTGAGCATTTCAATATAGAAGAAGGTCAAAATGGTGTAATTTTCTTCATCAACGGTGAATTCAAAGGAATCGAGCTATTTTATAATCATAGCATCTATAAGGAATATCACGAAAAGACCTTCAGAAGCTATATCATCGATGCATTAGTAAATGAGGATAAAGAATTTGAAAAAACTGATGGTGATGAGCTAACTAAGAAAATCATTGGCATATTTGAAAATATTTCATCTTCCAAATTCAAAAAATATGAAACTGTTGGCCTTGGAGAGAATATTAAGTTAAATAATGAAATTGGAACCGGTGCAGGCCTTATATTTGAGGAAGAATTAATTCACATGAGCTATTCTAAATCCGAAGATATTATAAAAGATAAAGATTATGGAATAATTTTATAAAAATAGTAAATGGATTTAGTAAAAAAACTAAATATTCTTTTTTTTCTTTTTTCTTTTTTTTTTACATCATCCAAAGTATTATATCCATAAATACAAAGATAAAGAAGAATGTGCTAAAGAATATGGTAAGTCTTGCTATGTCTACTGCCTTTTCTATACATTCAACATTAATTGGATTGTAAGGATCGCCTAATGTATAAACTCCCTCTTTTTCAAGCTGAATGTTTAAAGCTCCAGCCACTGTAGCCATTGTATATCCGGAGTTTGGGCTGTCACAGTTTCTAGCATCCCTTCCCATAATAAACATTGCATTTCTCCAATTAAGGCCCAATGCAAGGGAAGATACAATAATCAAAGCTCCAGAAAATCTTGCAGGAATGAAATTCAATATATCATCTAAATGAGCAGGAACAAATCCGATATTATAAAGCTCTTCACTCTTATATCCAACCATGGAATCCATAGTGTCAATTACTCTGTGAATGAATGCTGCAAGAACAGCAAGAATCAATACATCAAAGTCTCCAAGTCCACATAAGCTTGCTATTATTCCAACAATTGAAAAATAGAATACAGTTGAAACATAGGAGTCAGGAATGTTTTCGCTCAATGTTTCAATTACAGCAGAAATTATATGTTCCTTATTTAGCTCTTTTGTGTCTCTGCTTACAAGATAGCTTACTGCTTGACGTGCCTTATTCAAGTTATTGTTTTTTAAATCTTTTTCAACATCACGAGCTGAATCTAACAAAAGCTTTACAGAGAATGTTGATGTTAGAAGAAGAATTGCAACAAGCTTGAACAAATAAATCATTGAATCATTATATGATATCAAGTGTTTTGCAATAAGCATTGGCACTAAAACAATTAATGAAGATATGACAATTACACATATTGAAAGAAGCAATCCGGATAATTTATTATCGTATTTTATGAATTTATCCTTAAAGAAGCTGATTATCTTGCCGATCCATACAACAGGGTGGACTTGAAAAGGAAACTCTCCAAGGACCAAGTCTACAGCAAGTGATAATATCAATGTTGTAAGCATCATATAAATTGAATATGAAAAAAGTTCAGTTATCATTAAAAATAAATATATTAGGAAACTATATATAATTTATTGATAAAGTGCAATTTTTAATAATTTAATTATAATTGCAAGTAAATCTAATATTTTTATAATGTGATTAAACAGATTATAATTGAAATACAATATAATTTAATAAAATCATGAAAAACTAATTAATAATTATAAAAGTGATAATATGGCAATCATTGATGAAGAACAAGTTAAAGAATGGTTAATGGAAGAGGACATGATTAGAGAAAAGATTTATGATGAAAACGCTAATTTCCATTATATTATCAATTTCCCAAATAACAACGCAATGGATGTTATTCAGCCAAGAGACAAGGAAGATGTCATTCTCATAGGCTGTGCAACAGAAGTTTCACAAGTTGAACAGGATATGATTAAAAACACTGATAAGGCAATAAATCAAGAGTTTATCTGGAATGTGAGATTTTCATTAAACGAAATGCTTCTTGACTTTGAATTAGAACATCCTGATGATCAGCTAAAACGTTTTATCATAACTGAAGACATTTTCTCAGATGGCCTTACAAAACATGTTCTTATTAAATCAATTAAAAAAGTGTTTAAGGCTAAATTACAAGTTATTTGGTTACTTGGTAAGACATATGGCTCTATTCAAATGAACAATAATCAAATATAATTTTTTTTTTTATTATTTTATTATTATTTATTTTTAAAATAATTATTTATTAATAATTTATTTATTGATTTATTTTTTATTTTTTTTTTTTTTTTATTTTAAAAATTTATTAATTATTAAACTTGTTTTATATTTTTTATCATATGTTTAGTATGATATTTCAACACTGATTTTTTGTTCTGTTTTTTGTGAAATTTCTATGATAAAATTCATGTGAAATTTGAGAAAATTATGGTGAAAATTTGGCAAAATTTGATGATTTTTAGAGTGAGAGAGGTATGTTTCAAGTGAAACGTAAACGAAGGTCCTGAAAAACTAGACAGGTCTATTTCCAGTGAAAACATTTGAAATTTACCTCTCTTTAAATTTTGAAAAATCTTGAAAAAATTCCTTCTTAAAATTGTTTATTTGATGTTTTAAGCACGAATATTTCTTTTTTAAAATTTGATAAAAAATCGATCATTAATTTTTCACTTGAAATATATCCCTTGAGTTTCGTTTTTTGCCAAAAAACATTACACTTGAAACACACCTCTCTGTCTTACAAGTCTGATTTTTACCCTTTTCATGATTTTTTCTTGATGAATTTGTATTTATTTCTAATTTCTATGGTCAAAAAGCTTTTTATTTAAACAATAAATTATATTTGAATATATTTTTTAGTTTAATAATATTTTTATTGTATTTATATGTTTTTAAGATTTATTTGATTTTATTTTTGATTTTTATCTTCATTTTAGCGTTTTTAAAATTTTATTTTAATTTTTTGAAAAATTTTACACTTGAAATTGTACTCTTTTTTAATAGTTTGATGTTATAAGAACGTTCCCTATTTTTGAAAGTATAATAAACTTTAAATATATTGTATAATAAATTATAGAAATACAGTTGAAATTTTACTATTGTAAATGAAAATTTAATTTATGATTTTTTGTTTAAAAATCATCAATTCCTGATAATTTATTTACTAATTTTTTAAAATTTTTACATTTTCTGACTTAATCTGATTGATAGTTTTATCGATGATTGATTTGGGGTTTGGATAATCATTTTTTAAATTTAATCAATTGGATATGATCATATAAAAATATTTTTCAATTCACAGAATTTTCTGGGGATTTATCAATTTTTATAATATTTATAGCATTCATTTAGCATTAATCTAAGATAATATAATGGCTATTAATTTGATATTATGGATTATTGTCATTATTTGCATTTGAGTTATTTAGCCATTAAGCATAATCTTGGATTAATATTTATTAACTTTATTGTGGGATGAAATAATGACTGGTAATATTTTTGAAGACTTACAGGAGGAAAGTACAGGGGTTAGTATCTTTAAAGATAAGAAGCCATTGGACCACCGTTTCTTGCCTGAGAATTTGCCTCACAGAAAGCAACAAATTACAGACATTGCAAAGCACTGGATTGAGGCTTTAAACGGAAACACTCCTTCTAACATTACTATTTATGGAAAAACAGGAACTGGTAAGACAGCTGCAGCTAAATTTGCTAAAGAACAGCTTCTTGAAGCAGCTAGAGATAAACCTGTTTTTATTAAAGTGGAATATATCAGATGTACAGACTTTACTACAGAGTATCAGGTATTGACCTATCTCTGTCAACGTTTAGGCCGTGATGTTCCTAATCGTGGATGGACCAAAGGTGAGATAGTAAATACGTTTAGGGATATTCTAAGAAGAAATGCTTTTGGAAGAAACCTTATCCTCATAGTCATTTTGGATGAGATAGACATTCTTCTTGAAAAGGATGGTGACGGTATCCTATACACACTTACCAGAACTGACAATATTTCAATATTATCCATCAGTAATTATCTTGACTTTAAGCAATTCATTAAGCCAAGGGTTGCAAGCAGTTTAAGGGATAAGGAAATTGTATTTCCACCATATGATGCAGAACAATTAGCTGATATTCTATATGAAAGGTCTGAATTAGCATTTGAAGAAAATACACTTGAAGAAAGTGTTATTCCTTTATGTTCAGCTATGGCTGCTAAAGAAGAAGGGGATGCAAGATATGCTCTTGACCTATTGGAAAACGCTGGAGACATTGCTGTAGAGAATGGATCTGAAATCGTTAAGGGAAAATATGTCCGTGAAGCTAAGGATGTCATTGAGTACAATAAGGTTAAGGATGTTATTGTCACACTTCCAACCCAACAGCAAAGGGTTCTTGCAGCTATTTTGAAATTGACTCAAGATGGTGAGGAAATAACTTCAGGTAAGCTCTTTGAGGCTTATCAAGAGATTTCCAAAGGAGATACTGTGACTTATAGAAGAATCTTTGATTTCATTAATGAATTGGAGATGTTAGGTATTATTTCTACCAATACTGTATCTAAAGGTAGAGGAAAAGGAAGAACTAATATCATTAAGTTGCAGATAGATGCAGACTTATTGGAAGAGAATTTGGTTGGTATTCTTTACTAGCAAGCTTTTTGAGGCTTCGCCTCAAAAACCTTGACCAAAATTTTTATTTCATTCTGCTTTAACATGTCTTTTACTTTTTTTTACAATATTTACTTTTTTAATTAATTTTCTAAAATAATTTTTTTCTATTTTTAACTATTTTTTATTAATATGTAAAAAAAAAAGCCATTATTCTATTTAAAAAGAGTTTAAGTGTTTAAATTATTTTATTGAAAATGAGTAAATATTAATATTGTTTTATTTTAAAAAGAGTTTTTTTTAATTGATTTTTTAAAAAAAGAAAGTTTAGATTTAGAATTAACTAAATCTATTCATATCTATGTCTAATCAGGTTCTTTAGAATGGCCATTCTTACTGGAATAGCATTAGCGGCCTGTTCAAAGTACTTATTATACTTTGTATTATCAACATCATAATCGATTTCATCGATTCTTGGCAAAGGATGCATGACAATCAAGTCTTTTCCTTCAAGCAATTCTTTATTGATGAGATAAGCTCCTCTGATTCTTTCATACTCTTCAATGTCTGGGAACCTTTCCTTTTGAATTCTTGTAACGTAGAGAACATCAATGTCATCTATTACGTCCTTTAGAGCGGATGTTTCCTTATACTTGATGTTGTTTTTCTCAAGATCATGCAATGTTTCCTTAGGCATCTTTAGCTCATCTGGAGATACGAATGTCATTTCAACATTAAACATGCCTAATGCATATGATAATGAGTGTACAGTACGGCCGTATTTTAAATCTCCAAGAAGTGCAATGTTCAATCCGTCGATTTTGCCGAAATGCTTTCTTATTGTGTAAAGATCCAATAATGTTTGGGTTGGGTGTTGGCCTGCACCGTCTCCTGCATTGATGATTGGAACGTCTACAACATCTGTTAGGAATCTGCTCACTCCTTCAAGGTCATGTCTGATGACAATTGCATCACAGTATGCCTCAAACATTTTTGCAGTGTCTGCTATGCTTTCTCCTTTAGCTACGCTACTTGAAGATGTCTCTCCAAGGGAAATGCATTCTCCACCTAATCTTTTCATGGATGTTTCAAAGGATAGTCTTGTTCTTGTTGAAGGCTCGTAGAATAATAGACCAAGTATTTTTCCAGCTAGCTCTTGGGATCTTTCCTTTGATTGAGCAATGTTTTCCAGTTTTTCCGCTTCATCCAAGATAAATTTAATGTCTTCCTTGTCAAAGTCTTTAATTGAAATTACATTGTTGTGGCCAAAAATAGTATTACACTCCTTAAGTTTTACACTTGAAATACATGTCTTATATTTATGTTGTTTTCCTTGATTTTTAATCCTTTTTATTTTTGTTTCTTATATTCTTTTTAGATTAAAAACTGGTCTTTAAAAATCTATATAAAAACAATTATTTTTAATTTTATATTATGCCGATTAATGCGAGTATTATGAATATGATTATTAATGTAGCTATTATTCTAATTCCTAATTTAGCAACTTTAAAAATAATACCGATTAATAAGAGTATGATTACTATTTCTATAATTTTTAAAAGCATGTTTTATCCTCCCTTTTTATTATAATATTTTATTTATCGTTCTTTTATTAAGTAATTTTGCAGTTTTTTGTTGTTTTTACTCTTCTTTTATTAAGTAATTTTGCAGTTTTTTGTTGTTTTTACTCTTCTTTTATTAAGTAGTTTTTGAGTGTTCCAATGTCTTCTATATAGACTTCCACAGTGGAACCAGCATCCATAGGGCCAACACCTGGAGGTGTTCCTGTTGCAATAAGATCTCCTGGATACAAAGTCATTGATTGGCTAATGTATGATACGATTTCATAAGGTGAGAAAATCATATTTCTAGTGTTTGAGTCTTGCTTTATCTCATCATCAACCTTTGTGACTATTCTTTGATTTAATGGATCCATTTCAGTTTCAATGAATGGTCCAATAGGTGCAAATCCATCACAGCTTTTTCCTCTTACCCATTGGCCATCATTAAGGGTAAAATCTCTAGCTGTCACATCATTGATTATTGTATATCCAAAGATATGGTCTTTAGCTTCTTTTGGACTTACCTGCTTAGTTTCCGCTCCAATGACAATTGCTAGTTCTCCCTCATAGTCTACCTGTTTGGATATTTTCGGATAGATTATTTGAGATTCTGTTTTATTAAGTGTAGAATTTGCCTTAAGAAAAATAACAGGCTCATTTGGCAAGTCAAGATTCAATTCCTTTGCATGATCCTTGTAGTTAAGGCCAATGCAGACTATCTTTGATGGATTTACTGGGGATTGAATTTCAATATCATCTAAAGTATATGATTCTATAGTGGATTCCTTGATTTTATCTTCGCTTTTAAAGTAGTCAAGAACATCTCCCTTAAGTTCGATTACTTTTTCTCCATCATAGAGGCCAGATTTTATGTTTTCTTCATCTGGAGTCATAAATCTTAAGAATTTCATTTAATCACTTTGAATAATCTGATGTTGATAGGCCCTATTATGGCCTTAGAAACAATTTATTGATTTTATTATTTTCATATAATATGTAAATATGGCCGTATGGCCATAAAAACAGTTTTCTAATTATAATTATTTTTTTTATAAGTCTATTGAATGATTCTTTCAATGGGAACAACAAGTATATCGCGTGCACCTGCGTTTCTAAGCTTGTTTACAAGCTCAAAGACCTCATCCTCTTTAACCACTGCTTGAACAGCCATGGTTTCCTCTTGGGAGAGAACTTCAGATATTGTAGGTCCGCTCATTGCAGGCATGACTTTTTGGACTTTGCTTAAGTTTTCCTTTGCAACATTCATCATAACCAATTTTTTCCTATCAGCTTCTAACACTCCTTTAATGCTTGTGCTAACCGCTTCAACAAGATTATTCTTTTCTTTGTAAGACTCCTTATTAGCCACTAGCTTGATTGAGCTCTCAAGGATTGTATCAACTATCTTCAAATGATTCATGTTTAGGGTTGTTCCTGTGCTTGTCAAGTCTGTTATTGCATCAGCTATTCCAATGAATGGAGCTATTTCAGTAGATCCGGTAAGTTTCACTATCTTTATGTCCAAATCGTTTTCTTCAAGGTATCTTTTTGTGAGATTTGGAAACTCTGTAGCTATTGTCATACCGTCTTTCAAGTCGTCTTTTGTTTGAATGTCAGAGCTTTCAGGAGCTGCTAAAACAAGTCTTGTTGCACCAAACTGCAAGTCTGTAAGGATTTCAACTTCTGCTCCAGCTTCCTCTATTAGGTCGTAACCTGTAATTCCCATATCACAGATTCCTTCCTCTACAAATTCAGGAATGTCTGCTGCACGTGCAAACATGACGTCTATGTTTTCATTATAAGTTGATGAGAATAATTTTCTATTTGATGAATCCTTTAAGCCTAATCCTGCTTTTTTTAATATGTTTACAGAAGGGTCGCTTATTCTTCCCTTTGATGGGACTGCTATTATAATTTTCATTTAACACACCTTATGATTTTTATACATTATTTATGAATTTGATTAATATCTTTTTAAAAAATTTTTTAATCTTGCTTTATTGTTTATTTCTATTTATTTTTATTAATTTTAGCATATTTAATTATTTAGTTTTAATTGGTTTTGTTTGTTTTTTATAAATTTATTTTTCTAATTATTTAGTTTTAATTGGTTTTGTTTGTTTTTTATAAATTTATTTTTTTAGATTTTTTTTATTTAGTTAAATTTATCATTTTTTTTAAGTAGTTATTTTTTTAGATTTTTTTAAGTTGGTTTTGTTTGTTTTTTAATTTTTTTCTTTTTTATAGTTTAAAGTATATATACTTTTTGTTTAATATTTTTAGTAATTCTTATATGTTTAATTAAAAAATAATAATTTTTACTATCAAATTTTTAAATTTACTGCTATAAAAGGCCATATTTTTCTATTTTTTAGAAAGTTTTAAATATTAGTATGTTTATAAGAATATAGTGTACTTATGAAATAAGGCCTCTAAGGCTATATTTTTAAAATATATTTGATTAGATAGTTTATTTTTAAACTATTATCAAATTTTTGTAAGTATATGTTTTTATTTAAAAAAATTTAAGGAGATGTTAATTATGAGTATTCCTGTAGCTCCTATTGGAAGAATCATTAAAGAAGCTGGTGCTGAAAGAGTAAGTGAAGATGCTAAAAAAGAATTAAACGCATATGTAGCAGCACAAGCTGAAACTGTTGCTAAAAAAGCAATCGAATTCGCAGCTATGGCAAAAAGAAAAACCGTCAAAGCTGAAGATATCGAATTAGCAATTAAAAACTTATAATTAATAAAATCTGAAATAATTTTTAAATTATTTCATTTTATTTTTTATTTTTTATCTTTTTTTAACTGATTATTATTTTTTTTTAATGTTATTTGTCTTTTTTACTTGTTTTTTGAAGGTTGTTTAGCTTATTTTAGGATTTTTTGTCTTTTTTTATTAGTGCATTATTTTATTGGTTATTTTTTCGTGTTTAATTCTTCTATTTAAGTTTAATATTTTAATTTCATTAAACAAAATTTAATTTAAATTTATTAAACTGGTTTAAATTTTGATTAAACTTAAAAAACTTCTTTAAAATTAAAACAAATATTTTTTATATTATAAAAAACAAATTTACTAATATAAATATAAAATATAAGTAAATAATTATTTTTTAAAATTTGGATTTATCAAATAAATTACTTTGGGGATTTAAGATGGCAAGAAGACAAAATGAAAATTCTACACTAGATTCTTATTTTCCAGATGATAATTTAGATGAAAATAAGAAGGAAGAAGGATGCAAGGTTTGTGGAGATCCTATTGAAGATGTTACATTTCAAAGATGTCGCAGCTGCTTAAACAAGCTTGCATTAATAGACGATTTAAACGAACTTTTAGAATATGTCTCTCCAAGCGAAAGCTTTAGGGAAATTGACTTGATCAATAAGGGCATAAAGCGTTTAAAACTCAATCTTCTAATTTCAAAATTCCTCAAAGAAGAGCTTATTTTAATTAATCTTGATGGCCTATTCACTCTAAACAACATTGACTTTTTAAATGATTTCCTTTTAAAATATGGTGAAAAGGAAAGGCCTCTTAAAAGTGAAGACTATCCATTAACTGAAGATAAGAAGGATGATAGTTTTTACATTAATCTTAATGACTATTCCAAATACGTTAAAATCAAGTTCAATCCTAGAATCGACAAGTGGCAAGTGGAGTTTTATAATGATAGCGGCCTTGTTCAAACAAAATCATTCTTTGATTCATATGATGCAAATAAGGAGGCCATATATTACATTCGCCAATTAGGTGTTATCGGTTCTAGCAATAAAAAGGAAGACAAGTCTAAAAAACAGCTTTACTCTTCTTATGAAGGCATTTATTACAGTCCTCGCCGAGGCATGTGGGGCGCTAAGGTTAAAGGATTTAAGGGATCTAAGTTTATAGGCCATTTCAAAACAGAAGAGGAAGCTTATAATGCAAGATTAAAGTATTTGGAAAATAAGGAAAAGACCAGACAAAAATTCATTTCAGAAAAAAGAGGATTGAAATCCAGCCTTATATCCCAAAGCTCTGGTGAACTTGTTTACTTCAGCAAACAGAAAGGCAAATGGATTGTCAGATTAAAAAATAAGGAAGGCCAAATAGTTAATGTTGGCCAGTTTGATACTGAAGAGGAAGCTAATAAGGCTAAAGAAGAGTTCCAAAAAGAAAACAGTTAAATATTTTCTTTCAGGGTCTTTATTTCCTCAATGTCTAATTCTGTAGCTTCAGATATTAGCTTTATTGAATATCCCATTTTTAATAGGTTTTTAGCTACTGATATTTTTCCCTCTCTTATTCCTTCTTTATAACTTTCTATATAATCTTCTAAATAACCTTCTATATAACCCTCTGATATTCCTTCTATTTTTCCCTCTCTTATTAGTTTCTCTCTGTATTCTTGTACTCCCATTTCTTTTAGTATTTGTATTGTGCTGTCTATCATTCCACCTTCCATTTTATCATCTCATTAATCCTATTCTTTCTTTTTTTCTTAGAAAATTTCTTAGTTAATAGTATCAAAAGATTTTCATGCTATTTATATTATCTATACTTATTCCTTTGCTGTTGTTAATGTTAATATGATTTATTATTTTCTTTTAGGGTCTTTATTTCTTCTATGTCCATTTTTGTAACTTCAGATATTTGCTTTATAGGTAGTCCTATTTTTAATAGGTTTTTAGCTGTAGTAATTTTTTCCTCTAGTTTTCCTTCTATTTTTCCTTTTTTTATTCCTTCTATTTCTCCTTCTCTTATTAGTTTGTCTCTTTGTTCATTTACTCCCATTTCTTTTAGTATTTGTATTGTGCTGTCTAGCATTCCACCTTCCATTTTAATCATCCCTATTAATTCTGCTCTTTCTTCATCTGTATCTGTAAATTTCTTAGTTAATAGTATCAATAGACTTTTAACACTATTTATATCATCTATAGTTATTCCTTTGCTGTTATTCATGTTAATTTGATTTATTAATTTTATCGAATCGATAAGAAGCTCTTTTGGTTCTTTTTTTGATTTCATAAATGTTAGTACGCTAATATCGCTTAGGTCTTCATCTAATATATCACCATCATTATCTAAAGTTGTTTGAATTCTACTGCGAGTTTCTTCAGCATCAAATTCCTTAAAGGTGTATAATGGAATATAATATATATCATCATTATGCCACTCTATTTGATAGCCTGTTTTTTTAGAGTTTACAGTTGAAATGATATAACTATAAACTTTTTTTCCAGTTTTGCTACTTAAATAGAAAGCATATTCCAATGTGTTTCGGATTTCTTCCATTGATGGGTAATTGGATTTGAATTCTAAATTGATTGCACATTCTTCATCATCTATAAGCCCTCCCAAATCCATGATCTTGGTCTCTTCCTTATAGCTTAAGAATTCTTGAGGCAAAATTTCCACTATGGTGTGGGGGATGCCTAGCTTATTAAGCAGTCTATTTATTCCTGATATGGATTGCTTAAAGAATTTGTCTTCAATCTTATCATAATCTCTAGAAGTATAATTGACCATAGTAGTTTTTTCCTCCAAATTTTTTATGTATAAATTTATTTGGAGTTAATACTATATAAATGTGCTTGTTTTTCTCTATAACAATATTTATGTTATTTAATATCAATTTAACAACTTTAAATCAATTTAATATTGAATTAAGAATATTGATGTTATTTTAAGTCAATTTTACAGCTTTACAACAATTTTTTATTTTCCTTTATTTTTGATTTTTTTAAGTCAATTTTTTAATGTTATAGCAATTTTTTATTTTC
>ONYG01000170.1 GCA_900321995.1 uncultured Methanobrevibacter sp.
CAGTGATTCTTTAAGCTCTAACTCTTCAAAAGATATTAATGCAAATGAAGAACAATCAAAGTCTAAATTATCAACTAATGTGGATATTAATCATAAAGCAGGAAATCCATTATTAATATTAGTTATTTCTTTATTAAGTCTTTTATTTGTACCAATTAATAAAAAATAATTAATATTTTTTCTTTTTTTTCTTTTTACTTATTTTTTTTATAATTTCTGTTCAATTTTTTTAGTTATGTTTTAGCATACTATTTTATTATCATCTAATTTTTCTTTTTTTCAGTCTTTGTTTTATTTACATTAAACTATATAAATTATAAAAAATAATTATTTAATAATTGATATTTATTTAAAAATTTCAAAATTTATTGACATTTAAAGATTATTCTGGTGAAATCATGGAAGAGTATGATATAATTATTATTGGAGCAGGTCCTGCAGGATTAACTGCTGGTATGTATGCAGGCAGACAAAATTCTAAGACTCTAGTTATTGATAAAGGTTTGGCTGGTGGTTTAGGACTTGAAGTTCCTATGATGCAGAACTATCCTGGTTTTGATTTGATTTCTGGAATGGAATTGATTCAAAAAATGAAATCCCAAAGTGAAAACTATTGCGAAATAATGGAAAATGAAACAATTCAATCTATAGATAAGGTTGAAGGAGGTTTCTTATTAAAAACAAAAACATCTCCATTATTAATGTCTGAAGAAAGTGATGAAATTAAGGAATTTAAGGCTAAATCTATTATTTTGGCAACTGGCGCATCCCATAAGCATTTAAACGTTCCAGGTGAAGAGGAATTCTTAGGCCGTGGAGTGGCTTATTGTGCAACATGTGATGGAATGTTTTTTGTAGATAAGGATGTTTTGATGGTAGGTGGCGGAAACAGCGCTGCTCAAGAAGCTCTTTATCTAAAGAATTTAGGATGTAACGTTAAGTTGGTTCATAGGCGTGATGAGTTAAGATGTGAACACCATCTTCAAAAGGCTTTGGAAGAGAAGGGAATTGAAGTTCTTTGGAATTCCACTGTTGAGGAAATTAAAGGAGAAATGATGGTAGATTCTGTAAGGCTTATGAGAGATGGTAAAGAAGAAGATTATAAAACCGATGCTGTATTTGTGGCTATTGGTGATGATCCTTCCAATGACCTTGCAAAGGAATTGGGAGTTGAATTGGACGAGAATGGTTTCATCATCACTGATAAGAATCAAGCAACAAATGTTGAACATGTTTATTCAGCAGGAGATATAACTGGTGGAGTGAAACAGTGGATTGTTGCTTGTGGAGAAGGTGCAGTTGCAGCTATATCTGCATATAATGATTTAAATTTATAATTCAATTAAATTAAAAGATTTTTATAATCATTCTAATATAATTTCTCTTATTTTTTAAAAAAGACTTTATTTAAATATTTTATTTTAAAAAGAGTAATTTTCATTTATTTATTTTTTTTAAAAGACTTTTTTTAAATATTTTATTTTAAAAAGAGTAATTTTTAGTTATTTATTTCTTTTAAAAAAAGATTTAATTTATTTTATTTATTAAAAAGAGATTATTTTTTATTTAATTTTATTTTAAAAAAAGAAAAAGAATATTTGGTTTATTTTAACCAAATATTTACTGTTTTTATTTATTTTAATCTATCCAAATATTTTATCCACAGCATTAATTAAGATATTTGCCCTTTTATTTGTTTGTGAAATTGACTCATAGGTCCATGTTTCAAATACAAATGTAGGAGTACCTGCCCTTATAATAGGTAAAGTCAAGTATGGAGGGCTTGTCTGTGACTCTGGAGACCAGTATCTCATCTGTGAATTTGCTTCAATGGATTTAATTGTATTAATAGTTTTATATGCTAAATTCAATGATGCTTTATGCTTGTTTTGAGGAACGTGTATAAAGTATGTATGCTTATATGAAGTTCCTGTAGTTGAATGAACATCAATGACCAAATTGTATTTCTGCTTGTTTACATGAGGAACAATGAATGTTTTTGCAAGCATTTGGCCTCTCATTCTGTCAGTGCTGTAATCTCCAGACTTTTTAGTGAGAGTTATCTTATAGACATAATATGCATATTTCATTGAAGTCTTCTTAAGCATTAGTTTATATACAGCATCATGAATCTGATGCTCAAGAGGATGCAATCCTACAACATAAGCTATTTTAACTTTAGAAGATGTATTTCCAATTATTTTAACCAATTGGACCTTTCCATAACTGGTAGATCCAAGTGAAACTATCTCACGAACTCTTAGATAAATCTTTTTAGATGATTTAAGATAGCTGTTTTTTCCGCCATAGCTGATTGTCACTGGATAAACATCTGATTTTAAGTTAATTTTCAGACCCACAGCACCATTCTTATCTGTGGTTCTAGTGTAAGTCTTGTTTTTTATGCTTATGTTTACCTTTTGATTTGATAATGCTTTTCCAGCACTGGTTTTTAAATAAGCAATTAAACTATTCTTTTTGTATACGATAACAGATTTGACAGTAATTGCAGTGCTTATTGGCTTAATGACTCTTAAATCAAACATATAATTTGTTGGATTGTATTTGTCTGTTCCCTCATAGTCAATGAAGAAGGAATAGGTTTTTGCAGCCAAATTGATTTTTAGTTTTGCTGTTCCTGTTGAGTCTGTTGTTTTAGTGTATTCTTTATTATTGAATTGGAATTTGACTGTTTGGTTAGGAAGTGGATTGCCGTTAATGTCTTTTAATACAATGTTCAAGTATTCTCCCTTAAGTACAGATTCCTGAATGTATAAATGTGTGTCAACTGGTTCAGTTAATTCTTCTGTTTCGTTTGTTTGTTCTGTGTTGTTTGTATCACTTTCGTTTGTTTGTTCTGTGTTGTTTGTGTCTGTTTCGTTTGTTTCTAGTGTATCACTTTCGTTTGTTTGTTCTGTGTTGTTTGTGTCTGTTTCGTTTGTTTCTA
>ONYG01000171.1 GCA_900321995.1 uncultured Methanobrevibacter sp.
TTACGTAGAAAAAGTCGATGCTGGAAGAATTATTACTCCGCAAGGTAGATCTTTCTTAGATAATACTTCTGCTGAATTAATTAAAGACATTCCAGAACTTTCAAAATATTAAATGAGAATTTTTTAAGTTAGAATTAATCTATAACATGTTAAAATTACTAAAAATGCATTATTAATATGTGTTAGTTCATTATTGTTTAGATTGGTTCATTTGAATAATAATTTAAATTAATGGGGATTTTATTATGAGTGAACTTGATGAATTACGTAAAAAACGTATGGCTGAATTACAACAGCAAGCAGCTATGAATGCTGATCCTCAAATGGTTCAACAACAACAATTGGCTCAACAGCAAGCTGCTCAACAAAGGCAATTAGAAATGGAAGCTCAGTTAAAACAAGCTATGAAGCAAATTTTAACTCCTGAAGCTCGTGGAAGATTAGATAATCTAAGATTAACTAAGCCTGAGTTAGTTCAAAACATTGAGATTCAATTGCTCCAATCAGCTCAAGCAGGTTCTCTTAGAGGTAAAGTGACTGACGAACAGCTTAAGGTTTTGCTTAAAAATCTCATGGGTCAAAAAAGAGAAATTCATATTACTAGAAGATAATTCTTCTTCTTAAGATAATCTTTTATGAATTTGAGAATATTATTATTCTTGATTTTTAAATTAATTTAAGGATTTTTAAGATAAAATGAAAGCTTGTGTTCTTTATAGCGGTGGCAAAGACAGTTCCTTAATGGGAATTATCCTAAATCAATTAGGCTTTGATGTCGAACTGGTTACCGCAAACTTTGGTGTTTACGATTCTTATATTCCAGCTAAAAAGTCTGCAGAGGCTATAGGATTAAGACATAAGGTCTTAGACCTTGACATTTCCATTTTGGAAAAGGCTGTAGACATGATTATGGAAGATGGATTCCCAAATGATGGAATCAAATATCTTCATGAGGCTGTCGTTGAGGAAGTTGCAAATCATTACGACCTTGTTGCTGATGGAACAAGGAGAGATGACAAGACTCCTAAACTCAATAAAAACCAAATAAGAAGTCTAGAAGATAGAAAAGATGTTCAATACATGAATTTGGATAGTTTTGGCTATAAGACCATCAAATATCTTGTAGGAAATCTTTTTGAATTGAAGCATGAAAAGAGCAATAGGGAAACAAGCTCTGACTATGAAGTTGAAATTCGTTGTCTGATAGACCAAAAAGGTGGAAACTCATCTGATATATTCCCAGAACATTATCAGACTAATGTGGTCGGTTTAAAATAATTATCATTATCTTATTCGTTAATTGACGACAATAGTTAAATTTACTTAAATTATTTATTCGGATATCAAATTTATTATATAATTCGCGGTGAAAAAATGAGTAGAAATAAACCATTAGCTAAAAAATTAAGAATGGCTAAAGCTAATAAACAAAACAGAAGAATCCCAATTTGGGCTTATGCTAAAACTCAACGTAAATTAAGATACAGACCTAAGCCTAGACATTGGAGAAGAAATGATCTTAAAATTTAGGGGTGTTTAATATGGCAGAAGAATTAGAAAGAACTTATGTTATTCCACTTAGAAAAGTTAAAAATGTCAAAAGAACTATTAGAGCTCCTAGAGCTATTAGAGAAGTTCAAAACTTTTTAATGAAACATATGAAAGCTGAAGAAGTAAAATTAGACGCTTCTATTAACGAATTTATTTGGGAAAGAGGAATTCAAAAGATTCCATCCAAAGTAAAAGTGACTGCAGTAAAAGATGAAGAAGGTATTGTTAAAGCAACTTTAGCAGAAAACTAAGTTTGCTTATGCTATATTTAATCATCTTTGAATTAAGATAACGAAGGAATAATTATGCTTAAAAGAATAAACATAACCGGAAACCCTAATTTAGGCGTTTACATATCTGTTAATGATGAAATAGCTATTGTTCCTTTTAATGTTCCTGTTGAAATGGAATCTGTCATTAAGGAAACTTTGGAAGTTGACATTATCAAGACTTCCATTGCAGGTTCTAATCTAAATGGAGTTTTAGCGACAGGAAATTCTAATGGATTTTTAGTTTCTCCCTACACTTATGATAGAGAGGTTGAATTGTTAGAATCTGCTGGACTTAATGTAGCAAGGCTTCCAGGCAAGTACACTGCTGTTGGAAACATCATTGCTGCAAATGATTATGGTGCTATTGCAGGTCCTAATATTGGGGAAGAAACAATTAAAGTTATTGAAGATACTTTAAAGGTTCCAGTGAAGATTTATCCATTTGCAGATTCTAAGATTGTAGGTTCTGCAAGTTTAGTAACTAATAAGGGCGCTTTATTCCATAGGGATACAATCTCCCAAGAGATTTCATTCCTTGAAGATTTCTTTAAGGTTGAAGCGAATATTGGAACTGTTTGTAAAGGAATGCCTCTTGTAGGCGCTTGTGGTATAGCTAATTCCCAAGGCGTAATGGTTGGTGAAAGTACTACAGGTCCTGAAATGGCTAGAATCGAAGAATCTTTAGGTTTCCTAGATTTTGGTAATTTTTAAGAGGATTATAAAGTAATCTTACAGGTATGATGTATTAATTGATTATAGTTATATTAAAGCAATTAAACAATTGCTTTTATCCAATTGTATTCTAATCAATCATTTTGATTAGAATCTAAATCAATTATTTGTTGATGATTAATTATAGTATTTAAAGAAGGTTTTATTATGATGACTAAAATTTACAGAGTTAAAGGTAGCTTCCAAATGGGTAGTGAAACTCAAGTTTTCACTAAAGAGCTCAGAGCTATTAAAGAAGAAGACATTTATGAAAAACTTTATTCTATTTTTGGAAGTAAACATGGAATAAAAAGAAATCAAATTAAAATCGATTCTATTGAAGAAATTAGTGAAGACGAAGTAGAAGACCCTATCGTTCAAGCTATTCTCTAGATATGATTGATTTTTTATTTTTTCATTTCTTTATTTTAATTTAATGATCTATTCATTAATTATTAATGATGAAATCATTATGAATAAAATAATCTTAAGGTGTTAAAATGGAAGACCAGCAAAAATTACAACAAATTTTAAGCCAACTTGAAGTTTATAAACAACAGACTGAATTGTATAAAACTCAAATTGATGCTGTTCAAACTTCACTTGCTGAAATTAGAATTTTAGAATCTACATTAGATGATATTAGTGGTAAAGACACCATAGAAACTTTAGTTCCTCTTGGTGCTGGCTCCTTCATTAATGCAGAGATTAAAAATGAAGATAAAGTTATTATGAGCCTTGGTTCAGGTGTTGCAGTTTCTAAAACTTTTGAAGAAGCTAAAGAAACTACTGCAAATCAGAAAAAAGAGCTTGAAGATACTTTAGATAAATTATTCGCAGATCTTCAACAAATCACTGATATTGTGGCTCAACTTTCTCCACAAGCTGAACAGTTAATGGCTAAAGTTCAAAGTCAAACAGTGGGACAACCTTATTAAATCCCATTTTTAACTTTTTCTTTTAATTAAACTTTATCTACTTTTCTATTTTTATTTTTAAACTTTTTTTCAATATTTTTATTTAATTTATTCTATTTTATTCAATTTTATTAATTTTTATTAATTTTTATCAATTTTATACTATTTTATCTACTTTTATCTACTTTTATCTATTTTTATCTATTTTTATCTATTTTTATCTACTTTTATCTATTTTTATCTATTTTTATCTAAATTTTAATTATTTATTTTATCATATTTTTTCTAATTTTTTTTAAGTTTTATTTTAAAAATAAGTAAGTTTATAAATTTTTAATTATAAACATTATTATTAATAGTATATTTACTAGTTAATCTGGTATTTATTAAAATTTATTCAAAATAAAAATTTTAAATTAAAAATTATTAATTATACTTATTAGGCAGGGATAAACTTGTTTGATTCATTAAAGAAAAAGTTTGCTGAAGCAAGTGGCAAACTAAAAAATAAAGTGGAAGACGAAGCTAAAGAAGAAGATAATATTGAATTAATAGAAGAATCTTCTCAAGCTTTCGATGATGAAGAAACTTCAAAAGACATCGTTGATGAAGAAACTGATGAAGATGATTTTGAAGATGAAGAATTATCTGAAGATGATTTTGATGCTAAACTTGATGATGCTCTAGAATCCATTGAAGATGAAGATTCTTTAAAAGACTCTGAAGAGAAATCTGATGAAAAAGAAGATTCCTTGGAGGATGATGATTCTGAAGAGAATGAAAGTAAAAACAGATTCTTATCCTTCTTTAGACGTGATAAAAAAGAAAAGAAAGATGAAGATGAAATCGATGAGGACTTAATCGAATATATTGATGATGAGGAAGACCTCGATGAAGATGAATCTAAAGATGAAGGATTTATAGAAGAACTAGAAGTTGCTGAAGAAGAATCTGAAGATGAAGAATCTAAGGTTGAAGAAGAGTCTGAGGAAGAGTCTGAAGAAGAAAAGCCTAAAAAGTCTAGACGTTCATTATTTGGCCGTAAAAAAGACAAAGATGAAGATAAAGAGTCTGATGAAGATGATGCTAAAGGATCTGGCGGATTCTTATCATTCATTCGTGAGAAGACAATATCTGAAGATGATGTTGAAGACATCCTCTTTGAACTTGAATTAGGTCTTTTAGAAGCAGACGTTGCAATGGACGTATCCAGTGTTGTTGTAGATTCTGTTAAAGAGGACTTAGTTGGCCAAAAAATAAAAAGAAGCAGCGACATTGAGAAATACACTTACAATGCTCTTAAGAAAGCGGTTTACAACATCATAAATATTGAAGGCAAAACAATGACTGAGCTTCTTGAAGAGAAAGTGGCTCAAGGCGAACCTCTTGTTGTTATGCTTGTTGGAATTAACGGAACAGGTAAAACCACTACAATAGGTAAATTGTCTAATTATTACATTAAGAAAGGATATACTCCTGTTATTGCAGCATCAGATACCTTTAGGGCAGGAGCTATTGAGCAAGTAGGCTACCATGCAGACAAGTTAGGAGTTAAATTAATCAAGCACGAAAAGGGTTCAGACCCTGCAGCTGTTGCATTTGATGCAGTTCAACATGCAAAGGCTAAAGGAAAAGAACTTGTTTTAATTGACACTGCAGGTAGAATGCAAACAAATACTAACCTTATGGATGAAATGAAAAAGATTAGAAGAGTTTCAAAACCAGACCTTGTTGTATTTGTTGGAGATGCTTTAACTGGTAATGATGCAACTGAACAGGCTAGAAAGTTCAATGAAGCTATTGATATTGATGGTGTAATTCTCACTAAGGCAGATGCTGATTCAAAAGGTGGAGCTGCACTTTCAGTAGGTTATATCATTAAAAAACCTATTCTCTTTTTAGGAATGGGTCAATCTTATGATGATATTAAGGAATATGATCCTGACTGGATGTTAGATCAAATATTCGGTTAATATCATGGTGTAAAACTTTAAATGGAAATTTTTATTTTTCATTTATTTTCTTTTTTTTCTTATTTTTCAATTTTTTTTAGTTTTTTTAGTTCTTTTTAATTTTTTATGATGATTTTCTATTTTTTTTAGTTTTTTATTCTTTAATTTGCATTACTTTTTTTCTAATCGATTATTTTTATAAAATTTATAATAAATTCAATATTCCTTTTAACTTCAATATCCATTTAAATTTATACCATTTCTCTAATTTTTATAAATAAATCGTTTATTCGGATTTATATGAATTGTTTGAACAATTATAAACTTTATTTCTAAAATTAATTTTCTTTAGACTATTTTATTCAATATAACTTTTATTTGATTGTTTTATAAAGTTAACTTTATATAGATAATAAAGTAAATATATTAGTATTAAGATTAATTATTTTATTCAAGTGTTTAAATGAACTTCTGAATAGATTTTAATTAATTTTTATTTATTTGGACGATTTTTTTTATAATGTTTGATTAAATGAATAATCATTTTTCAGAATTTCTAATTATTTTCTTAATCGTTCATTAGGATTATTTTTTTAAAAATGGTGTGATTATGAATATGAATAGTAATGTTAAAACTGGATTGATTGTAGCTATTTCTGTCATTCTCCTATTTGTACTTTCATTGTTTATTACTAGTGCACCAACAGGAGTGGACAATTCCGTTCGTTTTGGAATTTTAACACTTTTACCTCCTCTTGTAGCAATTGCTTTAGCGTTTATCACTAAAGAAACAATTCTATCTTTATTTATTGGAGTGTTCGTTGGTGAATTCATGATTTCAGTAAATGATTTAAACATTGTTGCTTCTGCAATTAACGCATTTTTAGCAATGGGTGCTCAAATCATTGGTTGTATGGCTGATCCATGGAATGCTGGTATTATTCTCCAATGTTTGCTTATTGGAGGTGTAATTCAATTAATTACAAAAATGGGTGGAGCAAAAGCATTGGCTGATGCATTAGCTAAACGTGCTGACACTCCTAGAAAAGCTCAACTTATTACTGAATTCTTAGGATTATGTGTATTCTTTGACGACTATGCAAACTCCTTGATTGTAGGTCCTATCATGAGACCTGTTATGGACAAACTTAAAGTTTCAAGAGAAAAGTTAGCGTTTGTAGTAGACGCAACTGCTGCTCCTGTAGCAGGTATTGCTATTATTTCCACTTGGATTGGATTGGAAATCAGTTTGATTACCCAAGGTTTCAGTTCAATTGGTATGAAAGTAAGTGGTTTTGGTATATTCTTACAAACTATTCCTTTCAGATTCTATAATATTTTAATCTTAGTTTTCATCGTAATGACTGCAGTTACCTTATACGAATTTGGTCCGATGAAAAAAGCTGAACAGAAAGCTCGTAAAAGAAAGGCTTCTGACCCTGTCAAATCACTTGAAGCAACTAGCTTTGACGATGTAAAACCAGTTGAAGGCATTAAGTTATCTGTATGGAATGCTATCATTCCTATCGGTACTTTAATTATCGGTGCTCTTATTGCATTCTACTGGAGTGGATATACCACTATTTTAGGTGGAGAAGATCAAGCTCTCATTACCTTAATGAAAACATCTCCATTATCCTTCAGCGGTATTTTTGAAGCATTATCCGCTTCTGATGCATCTGTTGCTTTATTCCAAGCTGCATTACTTGCTTCAATTGTAGGTGTTCTTATGGCTGTTCTTCAAAGAATCATGACTATTGAAGAAGCTATCAGCGAATGGGTTGGAGGTATGAAAACCATTGTAATCACTGGTGTAATTCTATTGCTCGCTTGGTCCTTAGGTGGAGTAATCGGTGACTTAGGTACTGCTGATTATTTGGTAGGTGTTCTTAAGGGTGCAATCCCAGTATTTATCTTGCCAACCTTGATTTTCATCTTAGGTGCTTTAATCTCCTTTGCAACAGGTACTTCCTATGGTACTATGAGTATCTTGATGCCACTCACAATTCCTCTTGCTTGGGCAGTAAATCCTGAAATGGGCTTTGTAATCGTATGTACCAGTGGTGTATTGACTGGTGCTATCTTCGGTGACCACTGTTCACCAATTTCAGATACAACAATTCTATCATCTATGGGAACAAGTTGTGATCATATAGCCCACGTAAGTACGCAGATGTATTATGCACTCTATGTTGCAGCCATTACAATCGTATTCGGTTACATCCCAGCTGGATTCGGTATCTCTTGGTACATCTCAATCCCAATATGTATTGTTGTGATGTTTATCGGATTAAGATTGTTAGGTGAAAAAGTAGACTTTGATGGAATCGACGATGAGGAAGTCGAAGAA
>ONYG01000173.1 GCA_900321995.1 uncultured Methanobrevibacter sp.
ATGATTCAATAGATGTTTTATTTGCTTCAGACAATAATTTTTCTCCATATTTGGGAGTGGCAATATATTCATTTTTAAAAAATAACTCTTCAGATTTTAAAAAAATCAGAATGCATATTTTAGATAAGGAAATCTCTGAAGAAAACAAAAAAATTTTGACTAAAATAACTAATGATTTTGAATGTGGTGAATTAATTTTTATTAAAGATAAAGGGATTTCAGAGCTTTTAGGAAAAAAAGTTTATGGAAATAGGGCATTAAGTTCATTTTCAAGGTTATTTTCAGCAAGCTTTTTGGATAAATCCATAAAAAAAGTTTTATACCTTGATGCAGATGCATTAATCCTAAATTCGTTTAAGGAACTTTGGCAAACAGACATAGCGGATTATTATTGTGCAGGCGTTCTTGATGTAGGTCCAGATTACGTTAAAACTGCTGTGGGATTGTCAAAAGATGTAAAGTATATCAATGCAGGAGTTTTATTAATAAATCTTGAAAAGTGGAGAAATGAAAATATTGAATCCAAATTCATTGATTTTTTAGAAAAGCATGACATGGTAGTTTACAATAATGATCAAGGCATAATTAATGCTGTATTAAATGAAAAAATCCTTATTATCCATCCTAAATTTAATCTAATGTCTCCATTCTTAGAAAAGGAATATGGTGAAGTAGTTAGATGGAATGGATTAAAAAATTATTATTCTAAGGAGATTATTGAAGAAGCGCTTGAAAATCCTGTTTTTTTACACTTTGTGCATTTCATTAATGGTAGGCCTTGGTTTAAAAATACAAAGCATCCCTGTAAAAATTTATATATGAAATATGCTGGCGAGACTCCCTATAAAAATGACGTTTTAGTTGATGACTACAGAGGGTTTAGATATAAATTTTTCTTTTCGCTAACAAAATTCTTACCATTTAGAGTTGTAACTTGGATTTATAAGATTTATAGAGACTTTTTAATTAAATATTTTTAATTGAATAAAATAAATGCTTCTTAAATTAAAATAAATAGCAAAACAACTTTAAAAAATAAGATACTTGCTTAAATTAAAAAAAGAATGTTTTAATCAAGAATAGGTGATTATTTGGATGAAAAAATCTCGGTTATTGTTCCAACTTATAATGCAGAGAAATACTTGATGCATGGAATCAATTCAATCATCAATCAAAACTTTGGATTTGAAAATATAGAGTTGATTTTAGTGGATGATAACTCTAAAGACAATACTCCTCAAAAAATTAAGGAATTATCAAATGAATATCCTAATGTAAAGATCATATTTCTTGAAGGAAATTCAGGAAGTGCCGCTAAAGGACGGAATACAGGAATAGACAATGCAACAACAGACTACATTATGTTTCTAGATCAAGATGACAAATATGATGAAAATATGTGTGAAACAATGTATAACACTATAAAAAACAATAATGTGGACATTGTAATGTGCAAATACAAATCCTTTTTGCACAATAAGTTCTATGAATATGATAATGAATTAGACTTAACATATATCAAAGATAATCCAAAAGAAAACAAAATAATTTTTAATGATATTTTTATGTGGAACAAGATATTTAAAAGGGATTTCCTAATAAAAAACAATATTAGATGCCCTGAAGAGTATTTGTCAGAAGATATGGTGTTTTGTGTAAATGCTTATTTGAATACAGATGAAATAATATTTTTGAACCATTACGAAGGTTATCTTTATAACATTAGGGATTCAGAAGATGACTCTTCAACTTCAAACAGCATCACTAAAGAAAGCTATTTAAAACTCCTTAAAGGATATTATGCCACCATAAATCTTTTTAAAGATATGGGAAGAGAAGATTTAATCCCAATATTGATGAAAGCTCATTATGTGACATTGATCTCATCATTCATAAGATTAAACAAAAATGTAAGTAAAGAATCTAAAATACTTTTATTGGAAAGGCTTCATGACTTTCAAGAGTATTCAGAGATAAATTACTATCTAAACGAAAAATGGACAAATTTTTTTATCCGAAACATTGAAAAAATGAATTTCAATAGAATAATTTTTGCATCAAATATGATAAACAAACTTTATAAATCACATAGATTAAGAAAAATGTATAGGAAATTTTACAATAAATCCACATATTAAATAAAAAAAATGATTATATAAAATTTTAAGAAGTTTTTTTAAAGAAATAATGAAAATGATGGTTATATGAATCAAATTAAATCCATTTTTAAAAATACCAGCTGGTTGTCAATTTCACAAATCATTACAAGCATTTGTGCATTTTTATGGACTATTATCATAGCCAGATATCTCGGAGTATCTGATTATGGCATAGTCTCATTTGCAATTTCATTCACTAGCCTTATAGGAATTATAATGGATTTGGGAATAAGCACATATATTACTCGTGAAATTGCCAAGCATAAAAAATTAGTTAATAAATATTTCAATAATATTTTCCTTTTTAAACTTATTTTAGCAGCTCTTTTATTTTTTATTAGTGGATTGCTTTTATATCTTCTAGGATATCCTCAATTAACTATAGTTGTCACATTAATATTCACTATAGAACTTATCTTTATGTCGATGCTTAGTTTCTTGAACGGAGTTTTTCAAGCTTTCGAACAAGTAAAATACCAAGCTATAGGTGGAATATTAAATAGTAGCTTCCTGCTAATAGGCATTCTGATAACAATTGGATTTGATTTAGGCATAATAGCTATTGCTTTAGCCTATACCATAGCATATTCCATTTTCTTTTTATATATGTTAACATCTTATATCAGAAAATTCAGTTTCCCGAAATTTGAACTTGATAAAAGATTTATTAAAGAAGTATTAATTGGATCTATCCCATTTGGCTTAACAAACTTCTTTTATACAATTTATTTCTCAATCGATATAGTGATGTTATCCTATTTGACTGGAGACTATGCAACAGGACTCTATAAGTCAGCATACAACATAATAAACGTCTTTACAACATTCTTTGTAGTATATCAAGGTGTAATCTTCCCAGTTATGAGCAAGTTCTTTGCAGAAAGAAAAGACCTTCTTAAAAGTAGTTATGAATTATCTGTCAAGTATCTCTTGCTTATAATAATTCCAATCAGCGTAGGAGTTTTCTTCTATGCAAGACCTCTTGTAGACCTTATCTACAGCAATCAATACTCACTTGCAACAACTCCTGTCCAAATACTTATCTGGACTGTTTCATTCCTCTTTATCAATGGAGCAGCATCTATACTGCTTAATGCAATAGACAAGGAAAAGACAGTTACAAAAGTATACATAATAGCTGCATTATTCAATGTTGCACTTAACTTCATACTCATTCCACATATGAGCTATGACGGAGCAGCAATAGCTACAGTTGCTAGCGAAATACTTATCACAGTTCTTACAGTATATTACATATTCAAAACAAGTTATAAGCCAGATTTTGGCTTATTAAAAAACGTAATCAAATTGCTTGTCTGTGGAATAATTTTAGCAATTGTCCTAAACTATATTCATGTATCACTTTGGCTTGCAATCCCAATAGGACTTGTAGTCTATCTAATAAGCCTTATTATTACAAGATCAATAGATGATACAGACAAATACATCATAAGAGAACTCATAGGAAAATAAAACCAATTTTCCTTTTTACTTTTTTTAATTTTTCATTTTAAAAATAATTAACTAAACTCTTTTTTCATTTAACTCCTTCTAAAAATTGGTTTACTATATATAACTATTTCTAACCAAAATACTTTATTTTACAATCTGACATCAATAATGATGTTATTGTGTTAAAATAACACTAAAAAAAGGAAATATTTAAATATAATAAATTTAAACCTATTTTTAAGAAAATTCCTCATAAAAATACTTTTAAAAAGAGGGTGAAAAAAATGGAAATTAATCATACAAACTCAAACATAATCATACATCCACACAATAACCAAAAGATTTATGACACATTTGTAAATATGTTAAAGCAATTAAAGGAAAAGATTTGCATCAGCCACTTAAATTTACTTAACCCCAATGATAATATAGATAGATTAAATAGTGAAATTAAGGAATCCTTTGAAGAAATAGATGATATGTTGTATCAAATAGCTAATCTTAAAAAGGAATATCTTAATTTCTTATCCATAAAAAGAATAACATTCTACATTTTAGACAACAAAACATTATATTGCCATATCAGTTCCATTGAAAAATTGTTTGATTCATTTTATAACTTAATATACTTAAAAAACACATTATCTGAAAAGGAATATGATAAATTCAATAGCAAATTCAATAGAGAGCTATTGAAATTTGAACAGCATTTTTATACAATGGTCTGCAAACCAAGTGAAAACTATAACGAAGATGTATTATCTTCAATAATTATTCTTTAATTTAAAAAAAAGTAAAAAAGTAGTTAAAACCTATTCTAAAGATCTAACTAACTTCAAAGCTTCATCAATTACTTGCCACATGTCAAAGTAGCGATACATACCCAATCTTCCACCAAATATTACATTATCCTCCTTATCTGCAAGCTCCTTATACTTATTATATAACTCGCCGTTTCTTTCATCATTCATAGGATAATAAGCTTCTTCTCCTTTTTTCCAGTCTTTTGGATACTCTCTTGTAATGATGGTCTTATCAGATTCTGCATTCTCAAAGTGCTTATGCTCTATTATTCTTGTGTAAGGAGTTTCCCTATCAGTGTAATTGATTACAGCGTTTCCCTGATAGTTTTCAATGTCTAGAGTTTCAAACTCAAATTTTAGTCCCCTATATTCAAGCTCTCCAAAGCAATAGTCATAATACTCATCGATCATTCCAGTGAAAAGAACAGAGTCAGCCATATCCATCCATTTTTCCTTATCATCAAAGAAGTCAGTATTGAGCTTTACATCGACTCCATCAAGCATCTTCTCTATGATCTTTGTGTATCCTCCCATAGGAATTCCCTGATAAAGGTCGTTAAAGTAATTGTTGTCAAAGGTAAACCTTACAGGAAGCCTTTTTATGATGAATGCCGGAAGGTCCTTACAGTCTCTTCCCCACTGCTTTTCAGTGTATCCCTTGACCAGCTTCTCATATATGTCTTTTCCAACTAGTGATATTGCTTGCTCCTCAAGGTTTTGAGGTTCATTTATATTGGCTTCAGCCACTTGCTCCTCTATCTTTGCCTTTGCTTCTTCAGGGGTTTTCACTTTCCACATCTGATAGAAGGTGTTCATATTGAAAGGAAGGTTGTATAATTCACCCTTATAATTAGCTACAGGTGAGTTTGTGTAACGGTTAAACTCAGCAAATTGATTGATGTAGTTCCATATCTCCTTATTGTTTGTGTGAACTATATGTGCACCATATTTATGCACATTTATATTATGTTTCTCTTCTGTGTATACGTTTCCGCCAATGTGGTCTCTCTTTTCAATCACAAGACATTTCTTTCCTTTTTTAGTCATCTCATAAGCAAATACAGATCCAAAGAGACCTGAACCTACTATCAAGTAATCATATTCCATCTAGTCACCATTGAATAATAAGTAAAAATTAAATTTTTTCTATCATATAGTATTTTTATTTTTATACTATAAAATAATTGCATAAATAAAAATAATTTTTTTACTATAAAATAATTGCATTAATAAAAATAATTCTAAAAATATATAAAAAAAGTTAAAATAAAAAAGTATAAAAAAATATAAAAAAAGTTTTTCAAGGTTTAAAAAACAAAATCCTTGAAATTTAATTATTCTACAGTTACACACTTAGCCAAATTCTTAGGCTTATCTGGATCAAGCTCCCTGATTACAGAAACATGATAACTTAATAGCTGAAGCGGAACAATGTAGACAAGTGGAGCAATGATATCATCCACTTCTGGATTGATTAGGAAAGTGTCATCAGATTCTGAAATCAAGTCATCATCACCAATTGCACCAATACCTAATACATCAGCGCCTCTTGCTTTAACTTCCTGCAGGTTGCTCATGATCTTCTTATGGTCTTGTCCTGGAGGTATTACCACAATAACAGGAATGTTTCTGTCAATAAGAGCAATAGGACCATGCTTTAGCTCACCAGCAGCATATCCTTCAGCATGAATATATGAAATCTCCTTAAGCTTTAGGGCTCCTTCAAGAGCTATTGGATAGGAATATCCTCTTCCAATGAAGAATGCATCCTTGTCACGCTTATACTTTTTGGAAATCTCCTTGATTTCATCTTGCTTTTGAAGGACTTCCTCAATGTAATCTGGAACCTTCTCAAGTCTATTTAGCAATTCCATATCTTCACCTAAAAGTGCAGAGAACAAGTAGATAGCAACCAATTGACTTACATAAGTTTTGGTAGCTGCCACACCTATTTCAGGACCTGCTTGAGTTTGGATTACATAGTCTGCCCTTCTGGTTGCAGAAGATCCTCTTACATTTACGATTGCAAGGGTCTTAGAGGTTTCATTTGCAACATCAAGAGCCTTTAGGGTATCTGCAGTCTCACCTGATTGGGAAATGAATATCACTAATGTCTTATCGTTTAAAGCCTTTGCTGAGTATTTAAACTCAGATGCAAGCAATACCTCAGTTGGTATGCCTACCAAGGATTCAATGAGATACTTTCCAGTAAGTGATGCGTGATAAGAAGTTCCGCATGCAACGAAAACAACCCTATTGATTGTTCCCTTAATGTCATCGACTATTTCTTTTACCTTATCCACTTCACTTAAGGTGTTTTTAATAGCTGTAGACTGTTCATTGATTTCCTTAATCATGAAATGATCATAACCACCTTTTTCAGCCATTTCAGGAGTCCATTCGATTACTTCAACATCTTTTTTCATTTCATCATCATTCTCATCAAGGAATTTGACTCCATTTTCATCTAAAACAACAATCTCTCCCTTTTCAAGAAATGCAATGTTATTTGTGTATTTCAAGATTGCCGGATAATCAGATGCAACAAAGAACTCCTCTTCACCAATTCCAACAATAAGAGGACTGTCCTTACGTGTTGCAACTATGCGATTAGGTTCACTGACGGAAATTGCAGCAAGAGCATAAGCTCCTTCAATTACATTTATAACTTGACGAACTGCTCCAGTTAAGTCAAGGCCAGTTTTCATAAATTTATCAATTAAGTGAGGAATGACTTCAGTATCTGTATCGGATATGAATTCATAGCCTTCGCTTTCCAATTCCTCTTTGAGGGATAAGTAATTTTCAATAATACCATTATGGACAACTGCAATGGTCTTATCACCATTAAGATGAGGGTGTGAATTAATTTTACTTGGATCTCCGTGGGTAGCCCATCTTACATGAGCAATTCCATATTTGCCTTCCATATCACATAAGTCAAGCTTAGCATCGACTTCTGCAATTTTACCTGCATCCTTTTTAAGATTGATTTTGCCATCATCGGCACAAGCAATACCAATAGAGTCATATCCACGGTATTCAAGCTTGGATATAGAATCAAATAAAATAGGAGCAACTTTACCTTCCTTCAATACACATCCTACAATTCCACACATAATCTCACCATAATTTTAATTCTATTATTGATTAGAGTTAATTTTCATAATTTGATAAATAATTTATTTAATATCATTTTAATTTTTAATAAATATTTTCGTAATATATAAAATTTAAAAATTTTAATAAGAAAATTCTTGATTTATTGAATAAAATTATTTAAATTTCTATTTTTCAATAAAAAGAATTTTATTAATTTTATTATAATTAATACTATTTATAAACTTTTTATAGTTAATAATATTTATATTTTTATAGAAAATAACTTATATAATATTCTATTTTTTATTAGATTTTCTTAAAATTAATAAAATTAGAATTTAAAAATAGAAAATTAAAAAAATATAAAAACAGAACAAAAGACTGAAAATAAAAAAACTAAAAAAATAAAATTAACTAAAAATAAGTAAAAATAACTAAATAAATAAAAATAAACTAAAAATAAGTAAAATAAACTAAATAAATAAAAATAAACTAAAAATAAGTAAAAATAACTAAATAAATAAAAATAAACTAAAAAATTAACTAAAATAAGTAAAAAAATAAGAGAGAATAAGTTATTTCTTATTTTTAGCTAACTCTTTTTGATTTTCATTAACTAATTCTTTAGCTTCATCAGTTAATTCTATCCATTCCCAACCTTTCTTTAAAACTTTATCCTTAAGTTTGGAAATGTTTACAGAACTAACGAAAAAGAGTTCATTGTTTTCCTTAAA
>ONYG01000184.1 GCA_900321995.1 uncultured Methanobrevibacter sp.
TAAATAAATAAATATGTTCGATAAATATAAAATTATATATATTGTTAAAAACATAATAAAAATAATAATTTATTGGAGGCAATAACTATGGTAAAAATTAATGAAATTTACAGATGTAACCACTGTGGAAACATGGTTGAAGGAATTGCAGAAGGTACTTGTGACATTGAATGTTGTGGAGAACCTATGGAACACTTAGAACCTAGACAATTAGAAGAAGGTGGAGTAAAACACATTCCTGTAGTAACTAAAGAAGATGGCAAAATCGTAGTTACCATGGGAGAAGTTGCTCACCCAATGGAAGAAGAACACTACATCAATTTCGTACAATTAACCATTGGCGATCAAGTATTCCGTGCTAACTTAAAACCTGGTGAAGAACCTAAAGCAGTATTCGACATTAATGCTGAAATCGATGACATTAAAGCAATTGAATATTGTAACATCCACGGTTTATGGCATGCATAAATAATATTTTTTAAAAATATTATTTTAAAACAATATTTAAATTAATTATTTTATCAAAAATTCTAATTCAATGACTAATGATTCATTGGATAGAATTTTCACTATTTTTCTCATTTTCACCTATTGGAATCATTATTTGAAAAAAGCTTATTTTTAAAAGATTAAATCCAATAAAAGAAATCTTATTTTTAAAAGATTAAATCCATAAAGGAATTAAATTTTATTGTACAAACATCTTAAAAAATTCACTAATTTTATTAAATATGAAAATCATATTATTAATATTATAGAGTATAATATATAATTTACTTTATAAAGCAAAAAATTAAAAGAAAATGTAAATAAATAATTTAAAAAAAAAATTATTAAATTAATATTTATTAAATTAATAAATTAAATTAATAATAAATTTTTAAAAAGATTTTGAATTAGATAACATGAAAAAGAATATTTTTTTAATTGCAATAATTCTAATTGCCGTTGTTGCAGTTAGCGGATGTATAAATAGTCCTATGGATAATATCAACAATAATATGAAAGAATTGAATACTGATATTACCGAAGGAGACACAGATTATAATGCTGCTATCGGTTATATCAATAATAAAGACTTTACTAGCGGAACTGACAACATCCAAATTGCAAAAGACAAATTCAATGATGCTGAAGAGAAACTCTCTAATATTGAAGAGTATAAAAGTGATTTGAATGAAAGCATATATGATGATTATTTAGATCTTATTAAAGAAGAAGTTTCTCTTAAAAAACAGGCTAGTGATGAGCTTTATTTATCTTTACAATACTATACAAATAATGACATTAGTTCTGGAAATTCCTATGCACAATCAGCAAATTCACTTATGAATCAAGCGGTAGTTTTACAAGGGGAAAGAAATAATATTGTTAAAAATAATCCAGACTTATTTAAGAAAGCCGGCATTATTTAAGCGTCTTGAGAATATAAAAATCATTGTTTAATTTTTAAGAATAAAAAATCAGATTTTTGATTAATAATCTAAAATATCATTTTGATTTTTAAGTATTATATTAAGTAAAGGAGGGAAATAATGAAAAAATCATGCCCTAAATGTAAAGGAACTGGTTCAATTGCAGTCGATACAAAAATATGCGAAGCATGTGATGGAACTGGATATGCAGACACCTTTGAAATGAAAAATCATTTTAAGGGAGTTAACAGCAATGCAAAAGCAAGATATGATTTAGATGCAGACCAAGATGTTCCATGTGAAGTCTGTGATGGAAAAGGAATAGTGGACGTATTTGAAGACTGTTCATACTGTAAAGGAACCGGCCAAATCAATGTTTGTAATGATTGTGGAAAGGTAATCCCTGAAGGTAACGATTACTGTGATGAATGTAATGAAAAGCAGCTTGAAGAGAAAATGAGAAGAGTCAAGGAAAGAATCGATAATCCACAGCAAGTAAAAGTTGAATCTGACATTGAAGGTAAGGAAATAGTATATGAATTAGATGGATTATGCGAAATGAGTGACTTGGAAATCAATAACATTTACAAGGGAAAGGTCACTCGTGTAGAAAGATACGGGCTCTTTGTAAGTTTAAATAATCAAGTTTGGGGATTGATGAGAACAAGAAATTCCCATAGCAAAGTGGGAGACAGCATTTTTGTAAGAATCTCACAGATTAAGGAAAGAAAACGTGAAGTCGATATGGTTCCAGCCCATGTTTTCAAAGGAGAATATGTAGTTAAAAAATTATCCAAAAACATTGGAAGAACTAAAATCGAAACACTTGATGACAGTTGCCTAAAAAGTATCGTTAAGGTTTATGGAGAAGTTATACAAATTCAACAAACCTCCGGACCAACCATATTTACAATTACCGATGAAACTTCAATCACATGGGCGGCAGCTTTTAACGAGCCGGGAGTTAGAATGTATCCTGAAATAGAAGTTGGAGACATTGTCGAAGTGATTGGAGAAGTCAATAAGCATAACGGCGAAATACAAATTGAATCTGAAACCATTGCCAAATTGGCAGATGAAGAAGCCGAAGCAATGAAAGAATTGATTGATATCGCTTTAGATGAAAAAGCCGAACCAGAGGATGTAGACTTCTTAATTGAAAGTCCGGTTCTTGATAAATTAAGACCAAAAATGAGAGAAGCTGCAAAAGTCATTAGAAGAGCAGTTTTAGACGGCAGATCAATTCTTGTAAGACATCACAACGATGCAGACGGAATATGCTCCGGAGTTGCTATAGAAAAAGCAGTCATACCTTACTTAAAGGAAAATAATCCTGACAGTGATGCAGAATATCATTACTTTAAAAGATCTCCAAGTAAAGCTCCATTCTATGAGCTTGAAGATGTGGTAAAGGACTTATCATTTGCTTTAGAGGACTTGGAAAGACACGGCCAAAAATTGCCTTTAATCGTTCTTTTAGACAATGGATCTACAGAAGAGGATATAGTGGCATTGATGCAAGCTAAGATTTATGATATTGAAATCGTGGTTATTGACCACCACTTCCCAGGAGAATTGATTACAAAAACCTTAAAAGACGGAAGAACCGTTTCAGGAGATACAGAATGTTCTCCAGAGGATATTGTTGCTGGAACTGTTGCAGTTGACGACTATGTCGACACTCATGTAAACCCATATCTTGTTGGCGGAGATTCACAGATTACTGCTGGAGCTTTAGCAACAGAAGTGGCACATCTAATTAACCCTGATGTTGAAGACCTTATCAGCCATCTTCCGGGAATTGCAGTTTTAGGCGACCATGCAGAAGCGGATGAAGTTGAACAATACGTCGAACTTGCATCTAAAAAAGGATACTCCAGAGACCGGCTTAAACAGATTGCAGAATGTATTGACTTTGAAGCATACTTCTTAAGATTCATGAACGGTAGAGGCATAATCGATACAATTTTAGGTGTTGATAATATAGACAAGCATCCTAAAATGGTTGATGCATTATACAAGGAATACTTAAAACGTGTAGATACCCAAATGAAAGCAGCACTTCCAAACATAAAGAGAGTTCAATTGGATAATGGAATCTACTTTAACGTTTTGGATGTTGAGAAATTTGCACATAAATTCACTTTCCCTGCACCTGGAAAAACCTGTGGATTTGTTCATGACAAGATTGTAAAAGAAATTGGTGAGGATAAGCCTATCATCACCTTAGGACATGGTCCTGACTTTGGTGTTTTAAGAGCAACTGATACAGTACACCAAATCTTTGGATTTAATGTAAACAATATTGTCTTAAGCCTTGCAGAGAAAATACCTCAAGCAGGAATCGATGGTGGAGGCCATGAATGTGCTGGATCCATAAAGTATATTGAGGGTCTTGGTAAACAAGTCTTAACAGAACTTCTCAATGAAGTTACTGAAATGACTGACAATTCAAAATAAAAATATAGAATTATTTCTATGTTTTTACTTTTTCTTTTTTTTATTTTTTTAAAACAAAAAATTATATCTTTTTCTATTAATGCATTAATTTCAAATTCTAAAAAAATATTTTTTAAAACTAAAAATCATTCATAAATAAACGAACAGTTTATAATTCTAAAAACATAATTGAATTATAAGAAAAAACACAGAAACCATAAATTCACATCATCACAAAAACACAAAAACACTGAAAAAATTTAGTGAAAAAAATCAGCACAGAAATATAAAGATAAACTATAATTTAATTAAATATAACCTATAAACTATTAATTTAATTAATCATGAAATTAATATTTTAAAATGATTAAATTAAAGTATAAAAATGAAAAATATATATCTACATCACTTAGTTAAAATATAACTATTTAATAGATTTTTTCAAAAAATTATAAATCTGAGAAATAAAGAAAAAATTCTAAAATAAGTTTATATATAAACGAATTATTTTTAAATTTAAGAACAAAATACTTGAGAATAAATTAAAAAAGATATAAAAAAATTAAGACAAAAATTGAAAAATAAAAAAGTGAACATAGAATTACTAAAAATAGAAAAAATAAAAAAATGAAAATAAGAAAAATAAAAAGATGAAAAAATAGAAAAAAAGAATAATGAAAATTAAATTATTTTATTGTTTTGCTTTATAATCTTTAATTGCTTCAGTTAATGCATCTGATGCTAAATTAGAACAGTGCATTTTAACTGGTGGAAGACCATCTAAAGCATCAGCAACATCATTTCTAGTAATTTCTAAAGCTTCATCAACAGTCATTCCTTTTGCAATTTCAGTTATCATGCTGCTTGTAGCAATAGCAGCACCACAACCAAATGTTTTAAATTTAATATCTTGAATTACATCATTATCATCTACATCAATGTAAATAGTCATTAAATCTCCACAAGTAGGATTTCCAACAGTTCCTTCACCACTTGCATTATCGATTTCACCACAGTTTCTTGGATTTGCAAAATGATCCATAACTTTATCACTGTACATCTTATCACCTTAGTAAAAATTTATTTGATATTTGTTAAAATTGAAAAAATATTTTATAATTAATGGTCAACATCTGTAAATTTAGATTCATCCAATTCTAAAGATTCGTTTTTCTCATTATCCCATAAAGGAGACATTTGTCTTAGGCCTCCAACAACTTCTGCAATTGCATCAGATACAACATCAACATCTTCAAGGGTGTTTTCAGTGCCTAAGCTTAATCTTAAGGAACCATGTATTTCAGCATCTTCTAATCCAAGAGCGCTTAAAACATATGAAGCCTTTAAGTTTTTAGATGAACATGCAGAACCGGTTGCACCATTGATTCCTTTTGCATCAAGTCTTAAAATAAGACCTTCACCTTCAATTGCAGCAAATCTGAAGCTTGCATTATTAGGAAGTCTTTGGTCTCTATCTCCATTCAAATAAGATTCCGGAACCTTTTCAAGGACTTGTTCAATAAGATTATCTCTAATTTCTTTTAAGTATTCAATATTCTTATCTAAATCTTTATATGCAAGTTCTGCAGCTTTACCAAAGCCAACAATACCTGGAACATTCTCAGTACCTGATCTAAGACTATTCTCTTGACCTCCACCATGAATTAAAGTTTCTAATCTTACTCCTTTTCTAATGAAGATTGCGCCTACACCTTTAGGACCATAGATCTTATGAGAAGAAATTGATAATAAATCAATATTTGCTTTTTTTACATCAACAGGAATTTTACCTACAGATTGAACTGCATCCACATGGAATGTGATTCCATTTTCCTTTGCAATTGCACCAACTTCTTCTATAGGTTGAATAGTTCCTATTTCATTATTTGCATGCATAACTGATATTAAAATTGTATCTTCTCTTATTGCTCCCTTTAAGTCATTAATATCAATTATACCATTTTCCTGAACAGGCAAATATGTTACCTCAAAGCCTTTTGACTCTAAATATTCACATGTTCTTAAAACTGCAGGATGTTCTATTTCAGTTGTGATAATATGCTTTCCTTTATCCTCTAACTTATATGCAATTCCTTTTATTGCCATATTGTCAGATTCAGTACCTCCACTTGTAAAGGTAATCTCTTTTACATCAGCATTTATTAATTGAGCCACATGTTCTCTGGCAGTTTCAACAGCTTTCTTAGCACTTCTACCTAAAGAATAAAAGGTAGATGGGTTACCAAACTCTTCTTTCAAATAAGGAACCATAGCGTTAAATACTTCTTCTTTTACTGGAGAAGTAGCAGAATTATCCATATAAATCATTTAATCACTCCTAATTACTATAAACTTTTTTTTAAATATTTTAATTAAATCAATTCAGATATATGTAAACTTAATATTTTTTTAATAAAAATAATTAAATTGCGAGTTATAACAATAGTTATAAAATGATTTGAAAAAAATATAACAAAATACATAAAATATATTTTGTTAGATTGTCTCAAAAAACTATGAATTAAAAAATATAACTATAGTTATATTATCTATATTAATATAAGTAAGTTTTAATATATAAAGTTTATCACATAGTTATAAAATTTTTGAAAAATTAAAAACGTTATGACTAAAAAAAAGAATTTTATAATTAGATAACAACTAAAAAGGGAAAAAAAGAATAAAAAATAAGGAGGAAAAAAATAAAAAAATAAAGAGGACGTAAAAAGTTTGAAAGATTTGAAAAGAGCATAAAATAGGTTGAGTAAAAAAAAAGAAAATGAGGAGATTATAAAAAGTATAATAAACTACTCATTAATCACCACCGAATTTTTCACTTACTTTTTCTAAAGCTTGATCTATATCAGCAATAATATCTTCAACATCTTCAAGACCAATAGATAAACGGATTAGATCTTGAGTAACTCCTGTGCTCTCTTGTTCTTCTGGAGTTAATTGCTGATGAGTAGTGGAAGCTGGGTGGATAACTAAACTTTTAGCATCACCGATATTAGCAAGCAAGGATAACAATTCAACATTATCAATAAACTCTTTTCCTGCTTCAAGGCCACCTTTAATACCAAATGCAATTAAAGCACCAAATTTGTTGCCTAAATATTTTTTAGCAGTTTCATGACTTGGATGGTTTTCAAGACCAGGATAATTGACCCAACTTACTGCCGGATGATTATCTAAATATTGAGCCACTTTCAATGCATTTTCAGCATGCTTATCAACCCTAATTGTTAAGGTCTCTAAACCTTGCAAGAATATGAAACTGTGAACAGGTGCAAGAGTAGCGCCTAAATCCCTTAACAATCTAGCTCTAATACGGAGGGTATAAGCAATATTTCCAATGCCTGGAAAATCTCCAAAAGTTTCCCAGTAATTTAAGCCATGATAACTTGGATCTGGTTCAGAAATTGTTGGGAATTTTCCATTGCCCCAATTGAATTTACCGCTATCTACTATATATCCACCAATAGCAGTACCATGACCTCCAACAAATTTAGTGGCAGATGCTGCAATTACATCAGCACCATGTTCTAAAGGTCTGACTAAACCTACTGCAGAGGTATTGTCTACAATTAATGGAATGTCATGAGAATGAGCAATTTCAGCCAATCTTTCAAAATCAGGAACATCCAATTTAGGATTTCCAATAGATTCTACATATATTGCTTTTGTCTTATCGGTAATTGCATTTTCAAAAGCATCATAATCTTGTGAATCTACAAAAATCACATTACGTGCAAGATCCTTGAAAGTGTAATCAAATAATTGATATGTTCCACCATAAAGATTATTTGCAGAAACTATTTCATCACCAGGTTCAGTAATGTTTAAAAGGGCATATGTTATAGCAGCCAATCCACTAGCAGTGGATATTGCAGAATGACCTCCTTCAATTGCAGCTATTCTAGCTTCAAAAGCATCATTAGTAGGGTTAGTTAATCTGCTGTAAATTTGACCAAATTCTTGAAGTGCAAATCTATTAGCTGCTTCCTCTGCATTCTTAAATACATAAGAAGAAGTCTGATAGATTGGAACAGCTCTTGCTCCAGTCGCGGGGTCTGCTTCTTCCTGTCCTGCGTGTAATCCTAAAGTACTTAATCCATAATTTTTATTTGTCATAATATCACCTATAATTTTTTTAGTAAGAATAATAATGAATATTTATAACAATTGTTATAATATTTTTAATAAAAAAATATTTCTTTAGCCAAAGCATAAGAAATAAAGATTTATTAAAAATTATAACAATTAAAATCAACAACAATATTTAAGAAAATATTCATTATATAACAATTGTTATTAAAAGTATATAAAGTTTTTGGTAGTTTTGAAATAAAGAAATGAATTATAAAATTTTTTAATGTAATAAAGATCTTAAAAAATAGAATTTATACATTAATCAGTAGAAAAACCAGTTGAAGTAAGAAAAATAAAAAAAAAGTTTATTTATAAATAATAATAAAAATTATAAAAGTTTAAAAAAAGTTCGTAAAGATAAAAACTAAATATTCTTCGATAAAAAAAGGCTGGCAGCAAAATGAAATTCCCATAGACCGAAACCCATAGTACACAAACAAAACGCGA
>ONYG01000176.1 GCA_900321995.1 uncultured Methanobrevibacter sp.
CCGAGATAGTCTAGCCTGGTAAGGCGCGGGACTTGAAATCCCGTGGGGTAATCTCCGCCTGGGTTCAAATCCCAGTCTCGGCGTTTTATACTTTTCTATTTTTACTAATTTTTTAAAATTTTCTTAGCAATCTATTTTTTTTTAATTTATTAAATTTTTTCTTAGCAATCTATTTTTTTTTAATTTATTAAATTTTTTCTTAGCAATCTATTTTTTTTCAATTTTTAAATTTTTATTAATTATACTTTTGTATTGATTTTTGCATTATTTACTTTAAAATTTTTCAATAATTATAGTATTTTTTTCTTAAACTTTTTTCATTAGTTTTAATAATAATTATCTTTAATAAAATTAATATTATTTGAATTATGTATAATTTTAATTAATCCTAATTTTAATAATTTTGATAGATATTTATAAATCTATTTTTTGTTTTTCGGTTATCTATATGAGGCATATAGTTTACACTATTTTCACTTATTTTGATATTTTTTCATTAGTAAAAATGTATTTATTTGATTATGTCTGTGTTTGAATTTGTGATATATGTGTTTATTTGATTATGTCTGTGTTTGAATTTAGGATATCTAATTTTGAATATGATATAAAAAATAGTTAATCAAATAGATTATAAAGTTTGATTTAAAGTTTCTGATATGATTGAAATCATTTGATCTTTTAAAATGAAACTGTGATTAAATAATCATAAATGTGTAAATTAAAAAAATAGTATTTTGGATATTTTGTAGTGAATATAGTTTTTAAAAAAAGAATTGATGGTGGTAAATTAATTTAATTAAAAATTAATTAAAAAATTAATTTTTGAATTATTTTTTATTTAAGCTTTTCTTCCGATAATAGTCATCATAGCAATGACTATGATAAATCCTACAATCATTACTAATGCCATTGATGAAAGACCGCTTACAACACTTCCTACTAAATCCATAATTTTCCTCCTTTAACGAATTTAATTAAAATTAATAATCTTTTATAATTATAATTTTTTAATTAATTATAGTTTTATTTAATGTACTATTTAAAATTTAATCTTTTTTTCAAATAATTTTTATTTTTAGATTATTTTAATTTTAAGTTTTTTATACTTAGTTCTTAAATCCAATTTATTATCTTTTTTTCTTTAAATTTATTAGAAACTATTCGATAAATCTGTTTGCTATCTTATCAGTTACTAATATCATTGCAGAAATGATCAATATTAAAACCCAATCAAATAGTCCTATTGGGCATGTCTTGAATATTATCTGTAAAAATGGGACATAGATAACTAAAAGCTGCAATATGAAAGTTCCAATAAGGGAAATTCCAAGTGCCTTATTCAATACATGTGATTTTGATTTATAGTTCAATGCATTAAACAATTGATATAATACAAATACTGTAAATGCCATTGTGATTGCCTTGGTTTTTCCATAAGGTGAATTTAATCCTAATTCATAAATAAATAATGCCAATGTTCCTATTGTCATGACAATTCCAGATATTGTAATCTTGATTAGGGTGTTTTTGCCTAAGAGTTCTCCTCTTTCAGGAGGCCTTTCCATAATGTCTGCCTCTGAAGCTTCCAATCCTAATGATTGTGCAGGAGGACCATCCATGATGATATTGATCCATAAAAGCTGAATTGGAGTAAAAGGGGTAGGTATAGGCAGCAGTGAGCCTATTGTTATAGTTAATATTGCTCCTATGTTTGTGGATAACTGGAACTTAAGGAATCTTTTAAGGTTATCAAAAATTGTTCTTCCTTCCTTAATTGATGAAACGATTGTTGCAAAGTTATCGTCTTGGATAATCATGTCTGCAGATTCCTTTGTAACATCTGTTCCACTGCCCATTGCAACTCCCATGGATGCTTTTTTAAGTGCAGGAGCATCGTTTACACCATCTCCAGTCATTGAAACGATATGGTCTTTGGATTGCAATATGTCAATGATTCTTCTTTTTTGGTCTGGATATACACGTGCATAAACCTTTATTCTCTCAACGATATTCCTATACTCATCATCGCTTAAGTGGTCCAGCTCTTCTCCAGTCAAGACATGATTCTTTATGTCCTTAGACTCCTCTTCGGATAGAATTCCAATTTCCTTTGCAATTGCTGTAGCAGTGTCCTTATGGTCTCCAGTAATCATAACCACTTGAATTCCTGCTTTTTGACAGTCTGCAACTGCATCAATTGCTTCCGCTCTTGGAGGATCCATTATTCCAACAAGTCCTGTAAAAATCAAGTCTTTTTCCAACTCTTCCTTTAGGTGATGGTTTTCTTCTATTGCTTCCTCATCCTTGATTTTTTCATAAGTTTCTCTATCTAATTTCTTGTATGCAAGACCAATGACCCTTAATGACTTATTGGTCATCTCATTAATCTTATGATTAATCTTTTCACTATATTCTGAAGTGATTTCCTTAAGTTCATTGTTTTCTTCTATATTATTGGATAAGTTTAAGATTAATTCTGGAGCTCCTTTAGTGAATATATAATATTCTTCTGTGTTTTCTTCTTCTTTTTTATATATGACACTCATTCTTTTTCTATTGCTGTCTAAAGGAATCTCATCAATGCGCTTGTATGAATGGGTAGGGTCTAATTTATCGAATCCAACATCCTTTGCAAAGTTATAAACAGCTTTATCAGTAGGATTTCCAATTAATTTAGTTCCTTTTTCTTCATTTTCACTGATTTCATATTTTGCATTGTTACATAAACCAGAAATTAGTATTGACTTGTCTTTATCTAAGAGAAATCCTTCTCTTACGCTCATTTGGTTTTCAGTCAATGTTCCTGTTTTATCGGTACATATGAATGTGCATGAGCCTAAAGTTTCAACAGAAGACAATCTTTTGACTATTGCATTGGACTTAGCCATCTTCTGCATTCCTATGGCTAAGGTTAATGTTAAGACCGCAGGCAATCCTTCAGGAATTGCAGCTACTGCAAGGGAAACTGCTGTCATGAATCCTTCAATTATGTCTAAATCTTGGAAAAAGTCAATAAAGAACACTCCAATACAGACGGCAATTGATAATGCTCCTATTTTCTTTCCGATTGAGTCTACCTTTTTAGCTAGCGGAGTTTCCTCTTCATCTTCCTGAATCATGCTTGCAATTTTTCCAATTGCTGTTTCCATTCCAATTGCAATTACAACACCTATTCCTCTTCCAGAGAGAACATTGGAATTCATGGAAGCTATCTTTTCCCTTAACTGTTCATCTTTTGAATGGGGGTCTATATTGTTGAGCTTCTCTTCAAAATTCTCTATATTTGAGTAGTCAGTGTTCTTTCGGACAAATTCTGATTCTCCAGTGAGCATAGACTCATCAATTGTAAGGTCGTATGTTTCAATCAGCATTAAATCTGCAGGAACCTTATTCCCTTCTTCGATTACTACAATGTCTCCAATAGTCAACTCTTCTGCAGG
>ONYG01000122.1 GCA_900321995.1 uncultured Methanobrevibacter sp.
AAAAAAACTAAAAAAATACTAATTTTAAAAATATTAATTTAAAAAAAATAATAAAAAAAAGTTAGAAAATAAGCTATAATTAATAATTATACTTATCTTCAATTATTTGACCGTCTTGTATCTTAATGGTTCTCTCTGCAAGGTTTGCAACATTAATATCGTGGGTAACGATAATTAAAGTAACATTATAAGCATCATGCATGTCCCTAAGCAACTTTAATACCATAGCACCGGTTTTAGTATCAAGAGAACCTGTAGGCTCATCTGCCAAGATAATAGATGGCTTGTTAACAAGGGCTCTTGCAATAGCTACCCTTTGACGTTGACCACCAGATAACTTATTAGGCTTTTGCTTTTTCTTATCAGCCAATCCTACAGCACTGATCATCTCTTCTGCTCTTTTTTTCATTTCTTTAGAAGATAAACCAGTGTGCATTAAAGGAATCTGAACATTATCCATAACTGAAAGGTTAGGAATAAGGTTATGCAATTGGAAAACGAAACCTATCTTCTCCCGTCTGAAATCACTTAAATCCTTTGCCTTAAGTAAGTTAATTCCGTCAATATAGATTTCTCCCCTTGTAGGAATGTCCAATGCTCCAAGCATATTTAAAAGAGTGGATTTACCAGACCCTGAAGGTCCTATTATTGATACAAACTCTCCTTCAAAAATATCTAGGTTTATGCCATTCAATGCCTTGACAGAACCATCATCATATTCCTTTACAAGGTCAAACAGGCTGATTAAAGGTTCCTCATAATAATAGTCATACTCATCATCTTCTTGATAAGTCTCATTATTAACGTATTCCTCGCCATCTAATGTAATATGATTTTCATCTACCATAAAATCACCTATTCATACCTTAATGCCTCTGTAGGAGCAAGCTTAGACGCTTTATGCGCAGGATAGATTCCTCCGATAATTCCGACAACAATGGTTATTCCAAATGCAAGAATAAATGTCTTAGGAGAGTATCCTAAAGCAAAATTATCTACACTCAAGACCCTTACACCAAGTTCAGCGACTAAAATACCAAATGCAGAACCAATTATACCAGACAATATTGTTAATACCAAAGTTTCGCCTAAAATCATGATTAAGATCTTACGGGACTTCCAACCTACAGATTTTAAGACACCGATTTCTTTAGTTCTCTCATAAACTGCCATTACCATAGTGTTTACAACACCAATAGCTCCAACAATGATTGCAAGAGCTGAAACGGCAAATGAAACAGTATCTAAAATAGATAGAACATTATCTGCAATAGAAGCTACCTCTTCACTTGTAAGTGTAGTCAATTCATCATAGTCATCCTCAATCTTATCGCTGATATCTGAATCGTTTACATCTTCACCTGTCTTAACAAGAATGGTAGAAACTCCATCAGTATCAGTCAAGTTGTGCAAAATGTCCATTGGAACATAAACTCCACTATCTACAAACATGTTTCCTGTCTCATAGATTCCAACAATTTCAAATTCATTATTTGCTATTGTAATGTTGTCTCCGCGACTAACATTGTTCATCTCTACATATTGAGCACCAACAATAGCATCATAAGAGCCATTTTTATAGATTTCCCCATCAACATCCTTAATACCAAGCATATAAAGTTTAGAAGGATCTAAACCATAAACGGAAGTACTGAAAGAGGAAGGAGAGGAAGACGAATCAGCATTTTTAAGACTATCAAAATTAGTTTGCCTATACGTCAGCTCACCGGCCGTATCGATAACTCCAGACCTGTTCTTTAAGTCATCTACCAATGATTCATCCATTAAGCCTGAACTGCCCCCAACAAGTGTGGAATTGGTTACAGTTATCTCTGCACCTACATCATTGAGAGTAGTTTGGACTGAATCTTCCATTCCAGTGGTAATAAGACCTAATGCAACTATAGTTGCAATTCCAATAGCAATACCAATGATTGATAGTGCACTACGTGTCTTATTCCTAAATGGATTTTTAAAAATTAATGTTATAAGTCTTATATTAACAACCCCATTTAATATTAAATTAAACTTTTTGTATATTAAACTTATCTAATACATTATTGAATTGATAACTTGATTAATATAAAAAGGCTATGCGAAAAGAACAAAATAGGACATATGAAAAAAGAATTATTGGTTATTAAAAAAATATTGAATTGTTTAAAAAAGAAATTTGAATTGTTT
>ONYG01000189.1 GCA_900321995.1 uncultured Methanobrevibacter sp.
ATCTACGTCTTTCCATTTAAAATTTTGTCTATTCTTTTTAAGCTTTTTTGCAGCAAAAAGTCCTGGCATATTTATTCTTCCTCTTAATTTGTAAGACAAATGTCTTTTAAAGTTTTTGAATAAATTATAAGATTAAAATAATTAATTCTAAGATAAACAGAAATCCACCGCTGCGATTTACTAATATACAATAGATTTTACTAAATTAACACCTAAATTTTAGATATTTTTTTACATATACTGGCTGATTAGACCAATTCTCTTAAAATACACAATAATGAATAATTGTATAATAGCAATCTAAACTCCTATTTTAAATTAGAATAAAATATAGAATCTAAATATAAAATAATGAACTAATAGAATTTATTAAATAATTCAAACAATAATAAACACATATTTTCAATAAATACTAATAGTTACAATTTGAATTAACATTTAAAGTAATCTGCTAATTCTTAAAAAAATAATATTAATAAATATTATTTAAATCAAAGATAAATTAATTATAGTTGGTAAAATAAACTATAGCGACTTAATATCAATTTAAGATAATTATTGACATTAATTTAATATTAGATTAAATATATAACAATTGCACACGAGTTATATACGAATCAATATGAATTTATCTAATATAAATATAGGTAAACTATAAACTGAAAACTATAGCCAAAATGCACACGATAGCTATTAGATTTCTAAAAATAAAAAGATTATAGCAATATATTATATTAAAATTTGCTAAAAAATATGAGAAAATTCTAGCTTAATATAATATTACCTATTATAACAATATATTAGAATAACTTTATTAATAAATGTTTGGTTTTTTGATATTCTTTAAAAAAAGTTCTTGAAAAATTTATTAAATTTGATAATAATCATTTAAGAAAATTAAGAAATTTATTAAAACTTTAAATTTACTAATAATCTCTTATTAAGAAATTTTAAAAATTTGTTAAAATCAGATAAAATATTAAAAAATAGAATAAAATAAATATTATTTAAAAATAATTAATTATCAAATCAAGATCTGAACATTAATTAGATTTAAATATTATAATTTAATTTAAAAGTACTTCATTCATAAACAATAATGCAAAAAAAGACATACAGAATTAGTAAAAAGTAAAAAATAAAAAGTAAAATAATATAAAATTATTTTAAAACAATATTACTAATGTTGTGTTGTCTTTTAGCTAATAATTTTGCTCTTTCGATGTTAATTCCACCTTTACCAATTGCGATTCTTTTATTTGAAGAATCAGTATTAATAAAAGCTATTTTTTCATCATTGTTTTTAGTAACAATTTTAATAGACTTCAATTCAGCAGGAGATAAGATATTCTTAATGAATTGTTCAGGGTCTTCATTATACTCAATGATTTCTACTCCCCTTCCAACTGCTTTTTTAACTTTAGTTACAGTGCTTCCGCCTTTACCAATAGCTAAACCCATATCTCCATTTTTAACAACAAATGTAACTTTGGAATTTTCATCATCAATAATGCAATCTCTAACCATTGCACCAGTCATACTCTCAAAAAGAGCAATGAATCTCATATCATTTGCATTAAATTTAATAGACACAAAAATCTACCCCATCGCTTCTAAGATAGTAGAATCTCCTGGATCGTTTATGATTAAAGTAGCTACAGTGAAAGGTTTACCGCAAACAGAACCTAAGTCTACACTTGTACCTTCATATACAATGTAAGGAATTCCAGAGAGATTTGCATAATATTCAACATCTTCTAAAATTTCTTTAGGACTATTAGCTGCAACAACTGCAAGTTTACCTTTACCTAATTTTAAAGATTGAATAGATTTTTCAGAGCCGAGTGTAACATCTCCTGTGTCTACAGCAACTCTTATTCCTCTTTCTACGTCCATCATCTGCCTCCTAAATTTTTATAAGAATTGTATCTTAAAAAACATTTATTTTTAAGATAAAAATTTTTCATAGAGTAATAAAATATGTGCTATTAATTTAACGATAAAATTAAATAACAAATATAAAAATTAAACTATTACATTTAATTATTGTAAATCTATTATTTATAATTTATTGATTTTAATAGTATATTTTATATAGTTTTAAATTGTAAACTAACTCCAAAAAATGAATAGAATTATAGAAAAAATATTCTAATTAATAATTTCATAATTAGAAACTGAAATGATTCTAAATAATATTCAATAATTTGAAATTACTATGAAAATGATTAATTTTTGAATAAATAATTAATAATAAATATGATTAATATAAAGTAAAAAAATATTAAAATAAAAAAATAATGAAAAAATAATAAAAAATAAACTAATAAACTAATATTTTAATTTAATAAAAAATTAATAATTAATAAACTAATTTAATAAAAAATTAATAATTAATAAACTAATTTAATTTATTATTTCTAATTTTATTTCATTTTAAAATTTTATTTATTTTAAAATTTTAGTGCTAATGAATGAAAACTCATTCATAAGCATCTGGTCTCATTGTAACGCCTACAGATCCAGTACCTAAAGGTATAGGTTGACCTATAATAATGTTTTCAATGATACCAGTCAAGTCATCAACTTCTCCTCTAATACTTGCATGAAGCAAATGCTTACCGGTTTCTTCGAATGCAGCACGAGCGAGAACACTTGATTTTTCACCACTGATTCCATGTCTTCCAATGGATTTGACGATTCCTTCAGAAGTCATCATATCAGCAACTAACATAATGTGTCTGATATCTACAGTCAAACCTTGGTCAGATAGGGTACGGTTAAGTTCGTAAACGATTGCATTACGAGCAGCTTCAATACCTAAAACAACTTCAATTTCGTGAATGTCGTTAGTGGTTGTATTAGCTTTGTCAATACCTTCTATCTTAAAGATAGCGCCGAGGTTAGATCCTTCAGTTTGAAGGAACCATCCATCATCTTCCTTACGGATAATGACTTTACCAATACCTTTAGTACCACTGATTTGCAAGTCACGGACCTTATCACCAAGAAGTCTGAGTTCCCTAATGGTCTTTTTGGTTGGCTCAAAGACTAATGTAATGTTTTCATCCTCTTTGAATAAAGGTGCTGGGGTTTTCTCTTCAGCATCATCATCTTCATCTTCAAGGCCAATATCAGCAAGATCAGACTCCATAGCACCATCTTCTGCTTCTTCATTAAGAGCAGCATCTGCATCAGAATCTACAATTTCATCTTCTGCTTCTTCAACATCTTCCAAATCACCATAATTCAAAATATCAACCTTTTTAAAGGTTTTTTGAATCTTAGCAATAATTTCATCGATATCAAGTCTTTTAGATTCAATCTTTTCATGATCTAAAATGATTTTGATTTTATAGTTAAAGTAATCTATATCGTAGTCAGCCAAAATGTCATTGATAGTGCTTTTACCGATTTGGTTTGCTAACCTTCTTACGAATTCTTCATCGTTCTTGTACTCATCTTCGAAATAGATGTCCATAGTAGGAGTTGAAATCTTTTTCCTTGCATCTACAATCTCAATTAACCTAGGGAGCCCTAATGTTACGTTTAATTCTGCTACCCCTGCGTAGTGAAAAGTACGCATGGTCATCTGAGTACCAGGTTCACCTACAGATTGAGCTGCAACAGTTCCTACAGCTTCTCCTGCTTCAATATAAGCACGTTCATAAGCTTCTTCAACTTTAAGAACTAAATTGTTTAATTCTTTATCAGTTAAGTCTCTTCTAATATAAGCGTCTGCTAATTCTTCAACATAACTTTCAGGAAAGTCAATTTTATTCTTTTTAAGTACCTTTTCAACAGTTTTAATTGCTTCAAGTCTTTCTTCAGTATCTACCATAAAATTGCCCCCTTATTTACCACTATCTTTTTCCTTAATTCTCATTTCGTCAATGAGTTTGTCTAAGTTAGCCACTTTACCAAAGTCACTTTTAGCAGGGTCAATTCCATCTTCACCAAATACTCTTTGGATGATTTGACCTTTGTTGTCAGTGACTAAACCATCAGGACCTACATTTAAGTCTTCAAGCGCATTTACAAGTCTTCTTTGCATGTAACCGGATTGTGCTGTACGGATCGCTGTATCTACAAGACCTTCTCTTCCTCCCATAGCGTGGAAGAAGAATTCAACAGGGTCAAGACCTTCCTTATAGCTTGAGTGTACAAATCCTTTAGCTCTTGCCCCTAACTCACGTTTTCTAAAGTGAGGTAGCGGCCTGTTAAGGTATCCTCTTGTAATACGTCCACCACGAACAGATTGCTGTCCTACACAAGCGGTAATCTGAGCCAAGTTCAACATTGATGCCCTTGCACCAGTTTTTGCCATTACTACAGAGTGGTTTTCCACAGCCATTACATGATCATAAGTGTCATTAGCATCTTGCTTACCCATTGTAAGGTAACCTGCTGCAATATCACCTGCTGTGTCCCTAGCTTCCCCTAGAACTTGCACAATACGCATTTCCAAGGTTTCCTCTTCACTACGTCCAGGCAATGGTTGAAGTTCGCCCATTTCATAAGTTTCAATCAATTTATCTACCTTTTGCTCTGCATTATCCAAGTGAGCATCGATTACTTCAATAGCCTCTTCTGGGATTTCTTCATCATTTGTACTGGTGGTAATACCAGTTTTCATGATTCCGCAGATAGCAAGGTCAGTGGAACGGTCTAAGAACTCTTTAGCTCTAGAAGGACCATATTCCTTAACGATAGTATCTAAAATCTTACCTGAGAAAGAACCATATGCAGCTTCGTCAATAGCCCCGTGGGTCAATTGACCGTCTTTGATAACAACATATGCATCATGTTCACATGCTTCAAAGCTACATCCTTCTTCACATTTCTTACAGATTTCAGCTCTGTAGTTCATGTTCAAGTCATCTGGAAGGAGAAGACTGAATATTTCCTTACCAGTCCAATTACGGTTCTTACGTTTGAGGTGTTTCTTATCAACATAAGGGTTGTTTAATAAGTGTGATTTACGAATAGCTTGGAAAGCCTGTTCTTCAGTGAATTCAAATCCATCTCTGGTTAAGAGGTATGCTCCACTAATGTGGTCGTGAATAGCACCAATAATTGGTCCGCCGAAACGAGGAGATAAGATGTGTTCCTGTACCCTCATAAGGGATTTAGCTTCTGCACGGGATTCATCAGTTTGGAATACGTGCATGTTCATTTCGTCTCCGTCGAAGTCTGCATTGTATGGAGGACATACACAGAGGTTAAGTCTGAAGGTCTTATATGGAAGTACTCTTACTTCGTGAGCCATCATACTCATACGGTGAAGGGAAGGCTGACGGTTGAATAATACAATGTCTCCATCCTTAAGATGTCTCATTACAATATCACCATAGTCTAAGTTTTCAGCAACCATTTCCTTGTTGTTGTCTAAAACTCTAACCTTATTGTAGCCATCGATTCTCTTATTGTACTTTCTTACATAGTTTGCACCAGGATGTGCATTAGGACCATTAAGGATAGCTTCTTTTAAGTCATCAATGTTCCATTCGTTAACATAAGTAGGCACAGTCACTTCTTTTGCAATCATTTCAGGAACACCGACTTCGTTGATACTGATGTTAGGGTCTGGTGAGATTACAGTACGTGCAGAGAAGTTTACACGCTTACCGGATAAGTTACTTCTGAATCTTCCTTCTTTTCCTTTAAGCCTTTGAGCTAAGGTCTTAAGAGGTCTTCCACTTCTGTGTCTTGCAGGAGGAACACCTGATGCCTCATTATCAAAGTAGGTTGTTACGTGGTATTGTAATAATTGCCAAAGGTCCTCTACAATTAGCTGTGGAGCACCTGCATCCATGTTTTCAATTAATCTTTGGTTGATTCTTAAGATATCCACTAACTTGTGGGTCAAGTCGTCTTCAGAACGTTCACCAGTGTCAAGAGTGATTGAAGGTCTTACAGTTACAGGAGGAACAGGCAATACAGTTAAAACCATCCATTCAGGACGTGCAACTTCCGGATTTACTCCTAAAACATAAGCGTCTTCATCTGGAATGCGTTCTAATTTTTCACGAACTTCAGAAGCGGTTAAGTCATAATCAGTGGTTACTGGATTTCCGTTTGCATCTTTAATGACTTCGCCGTTTTCGTCATATTCCTTTCTTACTTCAAGAATTCCGATAGGCTTTACGATTTTAATGTCTTCTTGCTCAGCACCACAGTGAGGACATTCTTCCTTATCCTTTCTAGTTTTACATTTTTTGTAAACTTCCTTGATAAGGTCTTCAGGGCTTTCGCCAGCCTTTTGAAGTGCTTTTAATTCTTCAGTGATTTCTTCGATTTCATCATCATCCAATAGGACACGTCCACATTCATTACAGGTTGAACGTAAGATCTTATGAATGTCATCACCGAAACCTACATGAATGACCGGCCTTGCAAGCTCAATCATACCGAAGTGTCCTTGACATTCCCCTCC
>ONYG01000266.1 GCA_900321995.1 uncultured Methanobrevibacter sp.
AGCAAAATACGACCCAGATGACATTTTAGTAGTAGCTACCCGTCAATACGGTCAAGCTCCTGTTAAAAAATTCGGTGAAATCACTGGTTGTAAAACCATTCCTGGAAGATTCATCCCAGGTACCTTAACCAACCCTAGATACGCTAAATTCATCGAACCTAAAGTAATTGTTGTAACTGACCCAAGATCAGATGCTCAAGCTATCTTAGAATCCAAACAAAATGGTATTCCAGTAGTAGGTTTATGCGATACTGAAAACTTACTTGCTAATGTAGATATCTGTGTACCTTCCAACAACAAAGGTAGAAAAGCTATCGCTTTAATTTACTGGTTACTCGCTAGACAAATCTTAAGAGAAAGAGGAGTCATCGGCGAAGACGAAGACTTAGATTTAGAGCCTTCTGACTTTGAATTAAAATTCTAGCCACCTTTTACTGGCCTTCGGCCAGCAAAAGCTGGACCAAAATTTTTATCACTGGTTGGTATCGGCCAACTGGTGTTTTGCTTTTTTTTAACTTTTTTAACTTTTTTAACATTTTTTCATTGCTTTTTTTTGATTATTTGCTTATTTTAATTTTTTCATTTTAGATAATTAAATAAGTTTTTTATATTAAGTTAATTAAAATAATAATTAATTATCATTTCTTTAAATTATTGGATAGGTGAAATTATGATTCGAGAGGCTGCAGTTGCTGGTGCATTTTATGAAAACAACATTAAACATTTAAGGCAAAGCATAGAAGATTGCTTTACACATAGACTAGGTCCTGGAGAAATTCCTAAGCTTTCTAGAATAAATGATGACAAAAAGGTAAATGCAATAATGGTTCCTCATGCAGGATATGTATATTCAGGCCCAACTGCAGCTCATGGATACTCAAAACTGGTAAAGGATGGTTATCCAGAAACATTTGTCATAATTTGCCCTAACCATACTGGCTTTGGTGCAGATGTCTCTGTCTACAACGAAGGCTCTTGGATTGTTCCAAATGGTGTTGCTGATGTTGATGATGAGCTTGCAAATGCAATCATCAAAAATTCCAATTTTGCAAGCGGCGACTTCTTGGCTCATAGAAACGAGCACAGCATAGAAGTTCAGCTTCCAATACTTAAGTACTTTGATAGCATGTTCAAGATAGTTCCTATCTGCATGATGGACCAGTCTGTTGAGGCATCAATTGATCTTGCAGAATCCATTTATGAATCATGCAGTGACTTGAACAGAAAAATCACTTTGATTGATAGTACTGATTTATCTCATTTTAAGTCACAGGAAAAGACCATTGAACATGATAACTTGGTGTTTAATGAAGTGAAAAATGGAAATACTGAAGGTCTTTATCAAGTTGTTAAAAATGAGCAGATTACTATATGTGGATACGGTCCAACTATGGTAAGTATGGAATATTGCAAAAAGCTAAAGCAGAAAAACTTTGAGCTATTGCAGCATTCTACAAGTGGAGATATAACTTTGGATTATGCTTCAGTTGTTGGCTATGGTTCTGGTGTATGGTATTAATATTAATTTTTAATATTGTTTTATTTTTTTTATAATTTTATTCTATTTCTTTTTTTGTACTGTTTTTTTTTTTATTTTGTTTTATTATTTTATTCTATTTCTTTTTTTAGATATTTTCATTGCTTTTTTACCCAATTGTCACAGCTATCATATTGATTTATCAGCTTTTGATGTAATGTGCAAAAGTATTGTGTACATAAATTCAAATCAAACTCTAAATATTTGCAATTATAACACTCTTTTTCTTCCATATTAATAGTATAATTTTTATAGTATTTAATATAAATTTATAAATATACTAAAAATTTTGTATTTTATGAGTATATGGATAATATGAAATTTTAATTTGTTTTCGGGATATTGAAATTAATTATAATTTTTAAATAATTATTACTTGTCCTATTTATGAGAAATATTTAAAATATTGGAGAGTTGAAATGAGAAAAGTATCTGTAGCTTCTGCACCTGGAAAAACTATTTTATTTGGAGAACACTCTGTTGTTTATGATGAGCCTGCTATTGCAGGGGCTGTCAACAAAAGAGCTTCTGTTAAGATAAAAGAGTCTCTAAATAAGTATTCTACATTAAAATCTTATGATTTAGGTTTTGAAGTTATATTAGATACTAGAAAAGGAACTTATATTTTAAAGAAAGGCAAGCCTGGCATTATCCGCTATATCTTAAATGCTATGGGTAAATTTCATGACCACAGTAACATTGATATGACTCTTGGGCTGAATTTGCCAATCGGTTCTGGTCTAGGTTCCTCTGCAGCTGTAACTGTTGCTACAATTGCCGCTTTGCATGATTTTCATGGAGTTCCAATAACCAAGGAAAAGATTGCAGAAGAGGCCCATGGCGTTGAAGAGGATGTCCAAGGTATTGCAAGTCCATTGGATACCTTAGTAAGTACCTATGGAGGGCTTGTTTATTTGTCTCGTGAAAAGCGCATTGTTCATTTTGATAAGTCTTTAGATGCTCCATTTGTTATCGGATTTACTAATAAATATGGAAATACAAGCAAAATGGTTAAGAATGTACGTAATTTAAAGGAAAATTATCCTGAATTGGTTAATCCAATGATAAGCACTATGGGAAAGATTGCCAATGAGGCAAGAGTTGCAATATTAAAGAATGATATTAATAAGATTGCAGACCTTATGAATCTGAATCAAGGTTTGCTTGATGGATTAGGCGTAAACACTTATGAATTGTCTCGTATGATTTATAATGCTCGGAATAATGGTGCTTTGGCTTCTAAAATCACTGGTTCTGGTGGTGGGGGAAGCATAATTTCATTATGTAAAAATGATACTGTTGATGAGGTTGCTAATGCAATAAATCAAGAAGATCATACTATAAAGGTTAAATTCTCTAAAGAGGGCGTTTTAGTAAATAGGCGTTCCCCTCCTATAAGCTAGAATTATTTTTAACTATTAATTTATTTTTATCATATATTTTAATTCTTATATTTGATTACTTGATTAATTATTTAATTGGTTATCATTAATAATCAGTTATCATTAATAATCGGTTATCATTAATTATTATTTGAATTTATTATTTATTTGTTCGAATAATTGATTATTTTATCGATATTTAATTGATTATTAATGTTATTTATTGATAATTTATTGATTATATTTATGATTTGTGTGATTTTATGATTATTTTGAAAATTGGCGGAAGTATTTTAACTGAAAAGGATTCTGCAGAGCCTAAAGTTGATTATAAAAATTTAAATAGGATTGCAGAAGAAATTAGACAATCTTTATATGCTGAGGAGATTAGCAATGATTTAATTGATGGGCTTGTAATTGTTCATGGTGCAGGTTCATTTGGCCATCCTCCCGCTAAAAAATATAAGATTGGGGAACCTTTTGACATGAAAGACTATTTTTCAAAAAAGATAGGCTTCTCAGAGGTTCAAAATGAGGTTAAAAAATTAAATTCAATCATATGTGAAGCATTAATTGATTATGGAATTCCTGCTATCGCAATGCCTCCATCTTCTTTTATAACAAGTCATAATAAAAGAATCTATGACTGTAATTTGGAATTGCTTAAAACCTATATTGAAGAGGGATTCGTTCCTGTTCTCTTTGGAGATGTGGTCATTGATGATGAAGTGAAAATAGCTGTAATTTCAGGCGATCAGATAATTCAATACATTGCTAAATTCTTAAAATCAGATAGAATAGTTCTTGGAACTGATGTTGATGGGGTCTATACAAAAAATCCTAAGACACATGATGATGCTGTCCATATTGATAAGGTCAGTTCAATTGAAGACATTAAGTTTTTAGAATCTACTACAAATGTGGATGTAACCGGTGGAATGGTCGGTAAGGTTAAAGAACTTTTAGACTTGGCAGAATATGGAATTTCTTCTGAGATTATTGATGCAAATGAAATTGGAGCCATATCTAAGGCGCTTCAAGGTGAAGAGGTCAGAGGAACAAAAATTTCTAAAGATTAATTTTTATTCTTTTATGAGTTTTATGGAGAGAGTTTTTAAGTTAATTATTGAGTTGAGAAAATGCAGTTCAATTTTAGTTATAATTTTAATTTATTGGATAATCTAATAGTTTTAGTAATTTTAATTTTATTTTTTGGACTTACTTATTTAATAATTAAGTTTATTAAATCCCATGTTGCGGAGCGAAAACGTAATTCTGATAAGATGTTTATTACTGAAGAATATTTGCCATCTGAAGAGTTGCAATCCATACGACAAATGTTTTATTTGGCAATGATGGCAGCATTCTTTATTATAGTCTTATATAATCTTGTTGCTAATGGTAAAGAAATATTGTATCTATCAATTTTTGATGTTATTATTTCAATTATCGCATTGTATTGTGTTGATACTAATACTTGGTATAAAAAGGTTGTATTCTTTTTCTTAATGCCTATTGGATCTATAGCAAGTCTTCTTACAAATCAAATTTTGCTCCTTAATTTTTTAGATATAGGGCATTTTATTGCAGCAATAATTGCAATCAGGATATTTTATGTAAGATTTAGAAGGTATACTTCATCAAACGGATTAGGTTATACAATTTTACTATTATTTGTAATAATTCTAATCAGTTCATTCTATACAAGCTTTGTAGAAAGTAAAAATTTACTTGATTCATTAGTAATGGTTTCAAACGCTTTTACAAGTAATGGATATGCAATTTTAGGAAGCACTACATTAGGTAAGATCAATAGTTTATTATTGGTTTGGAGCGGATATATTCTATCTGGTGTAGGTACAGCCACATTGACTGTAGCTATCTTAAAAAGACATTTTGATAAGCGATTTAATGAATTGGAAGAAAAATTAAATAAAAATAATGAAAAAGAGTAAGCTATTTTTTATTTTATTCTTTTTCTATTCCTTTTAGTTTTTTATTTTTCTTTTAGTTTTTTATTTTTTTATTCTTTTTTTTAATATTTTATTAATGCCTATGCAAAAATATGTTTACTATATCCTATATTTAGTTAATATTTAAATACTATTATTTCCATATATATAAATAATTAGATTATATGTGAATATATAATTTTGAATTTATAACTTTGATATTAATATAAAAGTTTTATAAATTCCAGGGAATCCTAATTAAACACGAGGATAATATTAATTAGATGGCGATTAGCTTGAAAATTAATAGTAACATATTTATTTAAATAACTTATATGGTGAGAATTTTATTTAATTTATTAAAAAGAATCATATTTTATAAAATATTAATTTATTTATTTATTAATTAGAAAATTTAATTTGTATTTATTTGGATTTTTATTTATAATTAAGTCTTTTTTGATTATTAATTAATTTTTTACTATAATTTTACTATTATTTATTAACATTATATTAAATTTATTAACATTATTATTACATAATTTATTAACTATTGTAGGATTAATAAGTTTTATTTTAATATATTTGAATTATCTCTACTTTTTTTAGGATTCAATTATTGAAATTTTAAGTTTTAACTTTTTATTTGGTTTTAACTTTTTATAGTTTATTTATTTACAATTTAGTTTGAAGAATTTTTTGATAAATCTAATTATTTTATATAAAATTATTGATTATTTACATTAATTAAACATTATTTAGAGGAAAAAATGATATCTGATAGGAAATTAGAACATCTATTGATTTGTAAGAATTATGATGTTAATTATAAGAATAAAAGCACTGGATTTGAAGATATTGAATTGATTCACAAGGCTTTACCTGAGGTTCATAAGGAGGATATTGATCTATCTACTGATGTTTTCGGTAAAAAATTAGATTCTCCTTTATTCATTACAGCAATCACTGGAGGACATCCTGCTGCTAAGGACATAAATAAGGAATTAGCAACTGTTGCAGAAAATAGAAAAATCGGATTAGGTTTAGGAAGTCAAAGGGCAGCGATTGTTCATCCTGAATTAAGAGATACATATGATGTTGTAAGGGAAAATGCACCAAATGCTTTAATATTAGGTAATATTGGGGCTCCACAAAGCGATTTAGCTTTAGATGCTGTAGAGGTATTGGATAGCGATATTTTAGCAATTCACTTAAATCCACTTCAAGAATCCATTCAACCTGAAGGTGATGTGGATGCAAGAGGATATATAGATTCAATTAAGGAAATCTGTGAAACTGTGGATGTTCCTGTAATGGCAAAGGAAACCGGTACAGGAATCTCTTGTGAAGATGCTGTGGCTCTTCAAAAGGCAGGAGTTAATTTCATTGATGTTGAAGGAGCAGGCGGAACAAGTTGGGCTGCTGTAGAGACTTATCGTGCTGAAGACCGTTATATGGGCGAATTATTCTGGGATTGGGGAATTCCAACTGCAGTAAGTACTGTTGAAGTGGTTAATTCTGTAGACATTCCAGTTGTATCCTCTGGAGGAATTCGTTCAGGCCTTGATGCTGCAAAAGCTATTGCTCTTGGGGCAGATGCTGTAGGTATGGCTTTACCTGCTTTGCAAAGTGCTTATGAGGGTCAAGATGCTCTTAATCAAATGGTTGATAGGTTTAATGAATCTTTAAGAATTGCAATGTTTTTATTAGGAGTTTCCAATTTGGAAGAGCTTAAACAATCCAATTTGATCATTAAGGGAGAAACTAAGGATTGGCTAGAAGCAAGAGGCTTTGATATAAAGGCATATGCTAAGAGATAATTTATTTTATTCTTAAAGGAATTTTACTTATAATTAATTTACTTATTATTAATTTACTTATTATTAATTTACTAATATTAATTTACTTAATAATTAGTTTATTTATTATTAATTTATTTAATTTTAATTTTACTTATTAAAAGTTTATACTTATTAAATTACGGAAAAACAATTATGGAGGACATAAATGACAGTAGAAGTTATTGCTATAGGTGGATACGAAGAAGTCGGAAAGAATATGACTGCTGTTAAGGTTGGAGAAGATGTAATCATCTTTGATATGGGTATTCACTTGGATAGGATTAGTATACACGAAGATACAGATATAGACAGAATGCATAGTTTAGACTTAATCGAAAGGGGAGTTATTCCAGATGACACATTAATGAAGGATGTAGACGGAAAAGTTAAGGGAATAGTCTTCTCTCACGGTCACTTGGACCATATTGGAGCTGTTGCAAAGCTTGCACATAGATATGATGCTCCAATCATAGGAACTCCTTATACAACTGCACTCATTGAAAAGCAAATCAAGGGAGAACGTAAGTTTAAGGTCAACAATCCAATAAGACCTTTAAATCCTGGAAGCAAGATAAAATTATCAAAAAACATTACCTTGGAATTTGTTCAGTCAACTCACAGTATTCCTCAAGCGGTTTTCCCGGTATTGCACACTTCAGAAGGAATTATTGTTTATGCGCTTGACTTTAAATTTGACAATCACCAAAAGGTCTCTCCACCACCTGATTACAATAGGCTTAGAGAATTAGGTAGAAAAGGAGTATTGGCTCTTATTGTAGAGACAACCAATGCAATAAATTATACAGAAACCAGAACATATTCTGAAAAAGTCGCTAGGATCATATTGGAAGATCTTATGAGAGAGCCATTGAAAGCTAAAGAGGGAATGATCGTCACTACATTCTCTTCCCATATAGAACGTATCCAAACTATTGCAGACATTGCAAAAGACAGCAATAGGGAAATTCTTTTCTTAGGTCGTTCTATGGAAAGGTTCTGTGGAATCGCTCAGAATTTAGGAATTTTGAAATTGCCTCAAAATGCTAGCGTTTTCGGTTCACCGAAAGCAGTTAACAAGGCTCTTATGAAGGCTGAAGATGATAGGGACCAATACTTGCTTGTAACTACAGGTCACCAAGGGGAACCTGATGCTTTGCTTCCAAGAATTGCAAGTGGCAGAACTCCATTCAATGTTAAAAGAGGAGATAATGTAATATTCTCTGCCCCTATTATTCCAAACCCAACCAATGCTGCAAACAGGCATATTCTAGAAAGCAAATTGAAGGCAAATGGTGCAAGAATCTATGCTAATGCCCATGTTTCTGGTCACGCAGGTCGTGAAGACCATAGGGACTTCTTAAGAATGCTTAAGCCTAAGCATATCATTCCAGCTCACGGTGAATTGGAAATGCTTGTTGCATATGGAGAGCTTGCTGAAGAGGAAGGATATAGAATAGGAAA
>ONYG01000177.1 GCA_900321995.1 uncultured Methanobrevibacter sp.
CTTTTTCTATGTTTACCTGAAGGCAGAGCGTATTTCAATAGTCAGACATCATTTCTACTACAGAAGAAAGCACAATGCCTCAATCACTCATATCGTAGATGGAAACTATCTTGACACAGTTCCAGCAGGATGCGAACTTATGAAACGATTTATAGAAAACAATTTCTATGAGGATTATAAGTTCGATTTGATTGCTTATAAAATAAATGGGCCAAGAATGGCATTAATGGACATTACTGAAGAGTATAAGGAACCTTTATTTAATCTGATAAAGGAAGATTATGAAAAGATCAAAAATACTAAATATTATCAAGACTATTTGGACAACTTAGGCCCTAAAAAGAAGAAATTCTTCCTGGATGTCATAAAATATGATAGTTATGATGAATTCAAGAAGGAGAATCCAGAATACTAAAAAAGAATTATTTTAAAGAAATTAGTTGAAGTTTATGTCCAGAATTAGATAAACTAATTAGTATCAAAAAAATAAAAACTTATAAATAATTATATTAATATATTAAAACAATGTATTATTTAGCAAAAAATCAAGGAGGCTTAAAATGACCAGAGTACAAATTGCAGCAATTTTTATTATCTTAATTATGGTTTTCAGTGCTGTAGCTAGTTTTATCGTAATGGTTATGTAAATAAAGTATAAACTATGCTATTTAAATAAAAACAATGCGAAATAAACATTATTATAATAAAATTGTGAAAATTAATATTATTAGCTTTATTAAATAAAAAAATTAAAAATTAATAATAGATTTTAAATAAAAATTTAAATTAATAATTATAAAAATAAAATATCAATAAAATTTATGATTTTATACTTATTGGAGGAAAAAATATGGTAAAATATAATATAGGAGCAGTTGTTGCTGAATTTAATTATGATATCACTCATATGATGTTAGAACTTGCTAAAGCTGAAGCTCAAGTTCGTGACTGTGAAATTACTAAAATTGTAATGGTTCCTGGCGTATTCGATATGCCTCTTGCAATCAAAAAACTTACTGAAGCAGATGAAGAAGGTAAAATCGACCTTGATTGTATAATCACTCTCGGTACTGTAATCGAAGGTGCAACTGACCACGACCAAATCGTAGCTCAACATGCATCCCGTAAAATAGCTGACTTATCCTTAGAATGGGGTAAACCTATTTCCCTCGGTATCAGCGGTCCAGGAATGACCAGATTAGATGCACACAGAAGAGTTACCTATGGTAAAAGCGCTGTTGAAGCAGCTGTTAAAATGTGTGACAGATTACAAGACATTTAATTTTAATAAATGCAATTAAAGATTTAAATTTAAAAGATTGATTTATTCATTCTTTTAATCTACTTTTTTTTAAAAAATATTTTTAAAACTAAAATTTAATCAAAATCATTTTTTACTATTAATCTAATTTAAAAATTTTGATTAAACTTTTTTAAAAGTTTAAGGGATAATATGGAAATTTTAAAACCAGAAGAGTTAAAAGAGAAATTTGATGACCCATGGATTGCTCCATATGAAAAGGTCATTACCATGGTTGATGGAGACACAGTAGAGCTTATAGAATACCACCCATGTCCTAGCGGATCCAATTGGTTACTTTACCAATACCAACACAGCAGCGAACTAATCATCGATGCTAAAAGGGATGGTAACAAACATACCTACATCTGTAAAGTCGGCAAAAAACCAATAGACCTTAAGGCAAGTATTAATGCTGCTGGAATTGAAGAGGTAGCGATTGATGAGGAAAAGAATGAAGTGAAAGTTACTCACGGAGGTCTTGCAGGCGCTGGTGTCGGTGCAGGAATGTGCAGAGGAATGGGAGAAGGCGTAAAATACGTTGAGCTTCTTGAAGTTGGAGGCGGAAGCAAAGAAGGAAAAGCTACTGTAGTAACTCCAAAATACGAAAAGTTAGTAATCGGAATAGATGACACTGATGTAAAGGATGCAGGAGCAACCTGGACCATGGCACATAACATTGGCCTTCAATTAAAAGAAGAAGGTTATGAATACCTTGACCATATTATCGTTCAATTATTCCCACATAACCCTCACAAGACCCAAAACTGTGTTTCAATAGCTCTAACTTTTGCTGTTCTAGAAGAGGATAAGGAAAAGCTAATCAACAGACTCATTGAAATATTAGAGCATGATACATTATCTGACAAGACTGCAATAGCGATTCTTGAAGGAATAGGAATTCCAGAAAAGCTTAGAGAATATGCAATGGCTACTAAAACTGGAATGATGGATGTTGAAACAGCTGAAAAATTAGCAGAAGAATTAGACATTCCTCTTATTGCAGTTACAGGAGATCAAGGAAAAGTAGGTGCACTAGCAGCACTTGGTCTTCATGATGATGTTGATGAGGCTGTTAAAGTTTACTACTAGTTCAGACTTTAAAAAAGTTTGAACAAAACTTTCTAATTCTTTTTTATTTTCTAATTCTTTTTTATTTTCTTTTCTTTTTTTAATAATTTAATTTTGACCCATTTCTTTGGATACGAAATCATCCAATAAGGCAAATAAATCGTCTTTTGTATTCATTTTAAATATTTGCTGCTTTAATTCAAGAGTTCTTGGAAGCTTCTTAACATAATATGCAGCATGAGCCCTCATTTTAGGAATTGCAAATTCTTCACCCTTATTTGCCACAAGCAAATCCCCATGTTTCTTTAACATATCTATTCTCTCCTCAAGACTAATCTCCTTAGGGAGAGCTCCACATCTAAGGTAATTGACACAATCCCTAATTATCCAAGGATTTCCAAGTGCAGCCCTACCTATCATGACTGCATCACATTGAGTCTCCCCAATCATTCTCTTTGCATCGAAACAGGACTTTATATCCCCATTTCCAATGACTGGAATGCTAACATTCTCCTTAACTTCTTTAATAATATTCCAATCAGATTTACCTGAATAGCCTTGGTCTTTTGTTCTAGGATGTACAGTAATTGCTGATGCACCTGCATCTTCTACGATTCCTGCAATTTCCACTGCATTAATGCTATTTTTATCCCAACCACTTCTGATTTTAACTGTGAGGGGAATATCTATTATATCTACAATAGATTCTACAATAGACTTGACTTTCATAGGGTCCTTTAGCAATGCACTTCCTGCCTTACCCCTATTTGTCACTTTAGCTACAGGACAACCCATATTTATATCGATAATATCCACATTGGTGTTTTCCCAAATGTATTTAGATGCAAATGTCAGTGATTCTATATCAGATCCTACAATCTGCTGTGAAATTGGGCGTTCATAATCAGTCATATATAGCATTTCCTTAGTTTTCCAATTGCCATACATAACAGCCTTATCTGAAACCATTTCTGTTTCAATCAGCCCACAACCCATAGATTTGACTATAGTTCTAAATGCAGAGTCACATACTCCGGCCATAGGAGCCAAAACTATTTGATTGTCTATTTTAACATCGCCAATTTTCCACTTCATAAAATCACAGAATCAATAAAATATTTAGTTATTTATCCAATAGATTATATTGGACATTTCAATCTTAAAAGAAGCAATTCTATTTATATTATGTTTTAATAAGATTTAAAATTATTTAAATATTATATAAGCTGAAAAAAATAAAAAAATCGTATAAGTTAAAAATAAAAAAAAATAAAAAATATAATTTAATAAATGATACTAATGAAAGAGGTTATAAATAAAGCAAATAAAAAGTAAAATTAAACAAAAGATAAATGCATACTCCAATTTTCCAAACTTCTTTTCTTTTTTATAATCTCGATTAAGCACCAATACTCCACAAACAATAATAATTAATTGGGAAATTAAAATTATTGAATTCATAAGCTTCCTCCAAAAAATATTTATATATTATAAAGACATAGTAATATTACCTAAAGAGAAGGGGAATTTTTTCCCCTACTCACCTACTTCTTAAAATACGTCAACACAACAAAAAGTCTATTTATCATATTTTAGAACATAGTGATAATATTAGAAATGTCCACTGTCCCACCACCTCCCACAGCTTTTTTTATGATTTTCACCATTTATTGCTGCAATAATATTTATGTTTTAATTATTTAAAAATCTAATTAAAGAGCATATGAAAAGTATTATGTTAATCTAAAACTATAAATATACTTATTTTTAATTTAAAGCAATTTACTATTTATAATAAATAGTAAATCCATTTTTAGGCTTTTAAAATTAAACTTTAAAATAAGAATAAAAAATTAAAAAAATTAATATAAAAAGACAATTCAATGGAATCAACAGAAGAGAATAACACATTTACTAAACAAAGAAACCAAACTCAAATGTTTAATGTTAACATCTACAGACCAATCCAATTAAATCAAATATAGGATTTCACAGAGCCAAAATTTAAGCTAATTTTACATCAAAAATATAGGATTTCACAGAGCCAAAAATATATAAAACTATTTAAATAAATAAGAATATATTTTAATATACAATTCTCAGGGCGGAGTGAAATTCTCCACCGGTGGTGATTCATTAGATTATAATTGAACAAATTACAAAAATGCTATTTTAAATGATAAGTCCACGAGCACAGATGTGTTGATTTGGTGAAAGTCCAAAACCGACGGTGACAGTCCGGATGGAAGAGAATATGAATTTAAAGTGAATAATTTAGATTATCTTATGCATGATAATTTATAGAAGATCATATTTATTTACTTAAATAAAATATCCTTTTTTTGCCCTGATTCTAGTATTAGAATCTAGAAAACTTTTAATACAAACAACTAAGGAGCTCTACTATGAATCAAGAAGAAAAATTAAAAGGAAGTCCAATTGAACGTGTAGAAATAGCAATAGAAGCAATAAAAGCTGGAAATGGAGTTATTGTAACTGACGATGAGGACAGAGAAAATGAAGGAGACATGATCTTCTCATCAGAATACTTAACTGAAGAGCAAATGGCACTTCTCATTAGGGAAGGAAGTGGAATCGTATGCCTTTGCCTAACTCCAGAAAAAGCAGATGAGCTTGAACTTCCTTTAATGGTTGAAAACAATACAAGTACATATGGTACTGGATTTACAATTACAATTGAAGCTGCAGAAGGAGTAACCACTGGTGTTTCCGCTGCAGATAGAGTAACTACTGTAAAAGCAGCATCAGCAGTTGATGCAAAACCAAGTGATTTAAACCACCCAGGTCACGTATTCCCACTAAGAGCAAAAGCAGGTGGAGTACTTGAAAGAGACGGCCACACAGAAGCTACCATCGACCTTATGAAGCTTTCAGGCCTTAATCCATGTGGTGTATTATGTGAAATAACTCTTCCAAATGGAACAATGGCAAGAATGCCTGATGTAATCAAATTCTCAGCAGAACATGATATGCCTGTTGTTACAATCGAAGATATAATCACTTACCGTAAAGAAAAAGACTTATAATTAAATAAATATTTATAAATAAAATCCAGAATTTTTATTTATAAGTAAAAAAAAAGCAATAAATATTTATTTTAAAAATCTAGCTGAATATTTATAAAAAACTAAAGAAGGGAAATTATGGAAAGTAAAATTATCAAATCAGATGTTTTGATTATAGGCTCTGGAGGAGCTGGTTGCAGAGCAGCTATAGAAGTATCAAACGAAGGCAAAAAAGCTTTAATAGTCTCCAAAGGTCTTACATTTAGATCTGGTTGTACCGGTATGGCTGAAGGAGGTTATAATGCTGCACTTGGATTAGTTGACCCAGAAGACAGTATCGAAGCCCATATTAAAGACACCTTAAAAGGTGGAGGCTACCTTAATGACCCTAAATTAGTTGATATTCTTATTAATGAATCACCAGACCGTCTTAAGGACCTTGAAAACTATGGTGCATTATTTGACAGACAGGAATCTGGTGAACTTAATCAAAGACCATTTGGTGGTCAAAGCTATAGAAGAACCTGTTTCCAAGGAGATAGAACAGGCCATGAAATCATGACCGCTCTTAAAGAAGAAATTCTTAAAAGAGACATTGAAACCATTGATGAAGTGATGATTACCAAACTTATCTTAGACCCTGTAGAATCATTCATGCCAAAGGTTATTGGTGCTGTCGGTCTTGACCTTAAGACCAGCGAAACAATCTTCTTCCAGGCAAAAGCAGTTATTCTTGCAACAGGAGGATCTGGCCAATTATACCCAGTGACTTCAAATACAACCCAAAAGAATGGGGACGGATTTGCAATTGCATGGGATGCTGGAGCAGAACTAATTGATATGGAAGAGGTTCAATTCCACCCTACAGGTATGGTTTACCCTGATTCAAGAAAAGGAGTTCTTGTGACTGAAGCTGTAAGGGCTGAAGGCGGAAGACTCATAAACAGCGAAGGGGAAAGGTTCATGAGCCGCTATGATGATAGGATGGAACTTGCTACAAGAGACGTAGTTGCAAGATCCATTTACAATGAAATCATGGAAGGCAGAGGAAGCGAACATGGAGGAGTTTACCTTGATGTTAGCCATCTCGACCCACAGCTCATTGAAGAGAAGCTTGAGACAATGCTTGAACAGTTCCTTGATGTAGGAGTAGATATTAGAAAAGAGCCTATGGAAGTTGCCCCAACTGCACACCACCATATGGGAGGACTTAGAATAAATCCTGATGGAAGTTCTAACATTGAAAATCTCTTTGGAGCTGGAGAAGTCTGTGGTGGAGTCCATGGAGCAAACAGACTTGGTGGAAATGCTCTTGCAGACACCCAAGTATTTGGTAAAATAGCAGGTCAATCTGCTGCATCTGCAACTGACATTGCTGAATTCAGATACAATAATGAAGCTGTTGAAGAAGAAGAAAAGAGGATCAAGTCCCTCATTAAGAAAGGAACAATCAGCCCAATGAAAATGAAGGAAGAAATCCAACAATTAATGTGGGAGAAAGTTTCCATAGTAAGAAATGAGCAAAACCTTAAATCCGCTCTTGAAAGACTTATTGAGATGAAAGGTGAATTAAAGTACCTTGATGTAGACGATAGAACTCAATTCAACACATCTCTCATTACTGCTCTTGAAGTAATCAATATGGTTGAAATCTGTATATTGATTGTAAAATCAGCAATTTTAAGAAGGGAAAGCAGAGGAGCTCACTTTAGAGAAGACTTCCCTGAAACTAATGATGCTTGGAAAAAGAGTATTGTCATGAGCAAAAGCAAGATAAGATTTGCAAAAAGATAACCCAAGCTTTTTGGCCTTCGGCCAAAAACCTTGACCAAAAATGTTTTTAGTGGTTTTTTAACCACATTTTTTTATGAACAACATATTAGTTCGTTGAAATATAAACAAAATTAAAAAGCCACAAGAATAATGGACAATTGAAAAACAAAATAAGATAAAAAGAATAAAATACCATTTAAAAAAAAAAAAGAAAATAACCTAAAAAGAAGATAAAAAACTAAAAAAGAAAAAATAACCTAAAAAGAGAAGATAAAAAACTAAAAAAATAACTATTAAAAAAAATAATATAAAAAGAAAAAAATAAAAAAAGACTTATAAGTTTTCAGTCTCTTTAACAACTTTAAACAAAGCTTTTTTTAAAACTTTAACTTCCTCATCATCCAAAGACTTTGAAACAAAATTTTCCCAATAGTCAACAAACTTAATTGCCTTATCAGCAGTCTTTTCACCCTTTTTAGTTAAGTTAACTATTTTTATACGATGATTAGAAGGATCCTCCATTCTTGTTATCAATCCAGCATCTTCAAACCTTCTGAGCAATTTTGCAGTATATCCTTCACTGACCTGAAACAGTTGAACCAAGTCCTTTTGAGTGCTTTTATCAGTAAATCTAATTCTTAATAAAAAAGGCAGTTCAGTTAAATTAACATCCTCATCTTCCCATTTTAGAGACATGAACCCCTTATAACTTCCTACCAATTCCTCTACAAAATGATAAATTCTGATATCCTCAGGGTCATTTTCCCTAAACTGATTAGGTAATTCCATTCTCTCACCTCATAGCATAAAAAATATAAGGTAAGTTCGTAAAGCATCAAACAAAAATAAAGTCTAAAAAAATATAAATAAATGAATGGATTCATTTATTTATTTATTCACTTTCAGCTTCTCTAAGCTCTTTCATTTCTAAAATAGCTCTTTTTGCCTCAGACAATATCTTATCCTCATCTAC
>ONYG01000067.1 GCA_900321995.1 uncultured Methanobrevibacter sp.
GCTACAGTTCCAGGAGCTTCATTAGGGAATAATTCTAATACGATATCTCCTTTTTCAGTTTCAATAATTGCTTTTTTCATTATAATCACTTTATTTCGTTTAATGAATTAGATATTTAACATTATTATTTTAATGATTTTTAAATATTGTAAACATTTAATTTACCTATTTAATTTAATATCTAATTTAATAATGTATTTTTTAGAATATAAATTTAATTATTTTAAAATATTTGTCTATAATCTAGTTTGAATAAAATTAATTATTCTTTTTCATGATTTTTAATATATTTAATCAACTTTGATTTCGCCAGATAAGATCTTTTTATAATCCTCATAGTTTTTCTTTAAGAGCTCAGGAATGTCTAATTCGTATGGGCATCTGCTGACACATTGTCTACACTCGGTGCAGTCTTCTATTTTCTTCATTTTTTCTTGAGATTCTGGAGTGAGGCTTGGCGCAGATGGGAACCTTCTAATCCATAATGACATTCTTGCACATTGGAATATTTCAATATCCTGTGGGCATGGCATACAGTATCCACAGCCTCTGCAGAAATCTCCTTGTAGCTCTTCCCTTTCTTTTCTAATGATTTTCTCTAGTTCATCATCTAATTGAGGGTTTGTTTTCATATATGATAGGAATTCATCTAATTCAGACATTCTTTGAATTCCCCAAATCGGAACAACATTATCAAAATGATTGATGTAGGAGTATGCAGCCTTTGAGCTTCTTATAAGTCCTCCACTCATTGCTTTCATTGCTATAAAACCAATGTTATTTGCTCTTGCAAGCTCTACAATTGCCAGTTCTTTCTCTCCTGTAAGGTAAGAGAATGGGAATTGTATGGTTTCATATAATCCGCTATGGATTGCCTCTTCTGCAAGTTCTGCCTTATGGGATGTGAATCCTATGTGCCTGATTGTTCCTTCGTCATAAAGGTCGAATAGGGCATCGTATGCTCCGCTTCCATCTCCCTCTGTAGGGCAGAATGGAGGGTTGTGAATTTGATAAAGGTCAATATAATCGGTTCCAAGATTATCAAGGCTTGTTTTAATGTCTTTTTCAATTGTTTTTCTATCTGTTCCTTGGGTTTTTGTTGCTATGATAACGCTTTCTCTAGGAAACTCATCGTTAAAACCTTTAAATGCATAGTTTAACTTTTCTTCACTGTCAGTATATGCTCTTGCAGTGTCATAAAAATTTATTCCATTAGCATATGCTTTTCTAACAATCTCTGCACTTTCATCAAAGCTTGCTCTTTGAATAGGCAGTGCTCCAAAACCGTTCTTTTCTACCTTTAGGCCAGTTTTTCCAAGTATCATTTTTGCCATCTTTACACCATTTAAATAAAATCACTAATTTGAGTTGAATAACTTTTTAAAATATTATAATTATTTTTGTATAATAATCTAATTTAGTCTAAATCACTTCTTAAAATCGTTATAATTATTTTTTTATATAATAAATTATAAATATAATTATGTATAATTGTTTATAAAACTTTAGTTATTTAAGATTTTTCTACAATTAATATTATTCGCAGATAAATTATTTATTAATTTATTATTAATTTATTTATTATTATGAGGAATTCAAATGAAAACTGAGGAAATCATTGATATTGAAGATAAATATTTCATTAATACATTTAACAGAGTCCCAATAGTTCTTGATCATGGAGAAGGAGTCAAGGTATGGGATATTGACGGTAACGAGTATTTAGACTTTTTGGCAGGTATTGCTGTAAACTGTTTAGGTCACAATCACCCTAAGCTTGTAAAGGCTATTCAAGACCAAGCAGAAAAGCTTATTCACATCTCAAGCATTTACTATAATGAGCCTGCAACAGTCTATGCTAAAAGATTAGTTGATGCAACTGGCTTTGATAGAATATTCTTTGCAAACTCTGGTGCTGAAGCAAATGAGGGAGCATTAAAGCTTGCAATCAAATACAGCGGCAAGCATGAAGTCTTATTCTGTGGAGACTCTTTCCATGGAAGAACATTCTTAACTCTTTCTGTAACTGACCACCCAGAGTACAGTGCACCTTACACAGAAAACTTGCCAAGAGGATTTAAGAAAGTGGAATTCGGCAATCTCGACAGTGTTAAGGAAGCAATCACTGATAACACTGCAGCTATTATTCTTGAACCTGTCCAAGGTGAAGGTGGAGTTCACGTTGCATCTGAAGAGTTCTACAAAGGATTAAATGACTTATGTAAGGAAAAAGGAGTATTAATCATTGTAGATGAAGTGCAATCAGGTTTCGGAAGATGTGGTGCATTGTTTGCTCATGAATTATTCGGCATAGATGCAGATATCATGACTGTAGCTAAAGGTATCGGTGGAGGATTCCCAATGGCAGCATTCTTGGCAAAAGAAGATGTTGCTGGTGGTTTTGTACCTGGAGATCATGGTACAACCTTTGCAGGAAGTCCACTTGCAGGTGCTGCAGCTAATGCTGTTTTCGATGCTTTTGAAGAAGAAAACATAGTTGAAAACAGTAAAAAGATGGGAGAATACTTCCTAGAGAAATTAGCTCCTCTTAAGGAAAAATATGACTTTGTTAAGGATGTAAGGGGTGCTGGTCTTTTAGTTGGTGTAGAACTTGACTTTGAAGGCGGAGACATTGTTGGTAAAATGCTTGAAGAAGGATTTTTAATCAACTGCACTGCTGGAAATGTTTTAAGATTTGCTCCTCCTCTTATCGTTAGCGAAGAAGAGATTGATGCACTTGTAGAAGCCCTTGATAAGGTATTTGCTTCTATTTAAATTTTTTTTTATTTTTTCATTCTTTTCATTTTTTTATTTTTTTATTCTATTAAATTTATTATCAGTTTCATTGAACTGGATATTTTTTACTTTTTTTAATTAATTTTCCCTATTTTTTATTTAAAAATTAAGAAAGTGTTTATATTTAATTATTAGAATAAATATATGTTTTTTGAATATTTGAAGAGTATTAAGGTATTTAATCTTTAAATTATTTGAAAGAAATAGTAAACTAATGAAAAAACATGTAGTCTATTGAAAAAAAGAGAAATTAAGAAATAAGTTTTTTTATAAAAAAAGAAAAAAAGTGAAGACGGTTATTTGCGTCTTCTTCTTAAATTTGTAGATATTATCATAGCAAATGCCAATAGAACAAGCAATATAGGATTACCAGTTTTAGCTAATACAGGTTGGTCCTTTCCAACTTGTTTTTCAATATCCTCAGTTGGATTTACAACATCAGAACCATTATCTGGAGCTGTATTGTTGTTGTTAGGCTCGGTATTATTGTTTGTGTTATTGTTTGTATTGTTGTTGTTAGGCTCTGTATTGTTGTTTGTGTTATTGTTTGTATTGTTGTTGTCTGGTTCGGTATTGTTGTTGTCATCAGTATTGTTTTCAATTTCATTGACTGCAACAATTTCAGCAGATGCTTTATCATTGGATGAATTAGTGTCCTTTTCATTAGCGCTGATGATAGCAGAGTTGGAATAATTGCCAGTATTGTCAAACTTGACAGTGACTTTTAATTCAAGGCTTGATCCCTTAGATAAATCTCCAATAGACCATACGCCACTATCTGGATCGTAATCATCTGAATATGCGCTAATAAATGTGTGTTCCGCCAATTGACTGTCAGTGACCTTTACGCCACTAGCATCATTAGGGCCATTATTAGTTACTGTAATGGTATATGTTGCTTCATCCCCAACATTTAGTTCTGTTTTATCTACTGAAAGACTGATTTCCAAATCCACAACAGGATCTGCAGTAAGTTTCGCTGTAAATTCAGTGCTTTCCTTAGCTTCATTTGCTGTTGCAATGGATTTTAATTCTTTGGTACCAATGAAGTTTGCCTTTGCAAGAATAGATATTCCGGTTTCATCTCCGCATCCCAAGTCTCCAATGGACCATTCGCCAGTGGATGAATCATAGTTCTGACTAGAGGAAGCCATCAATCTGTTCTTGGTAGAGACATAATCAGCATCAGTGATATTATCAGATACATATATCAATCCTTCAGGGAGAATGTTTTTGACAAGAACTCCAGTTGCATCGTTAGGCCCATTGTTTTTAACAATGATAATTAATTCCACTATGTCGCCATAATCGACTTCATCGTTAGAAATATCAACAGATAGGCTTAAGTCAGATACAGGATGAACTGTGACCAAAACTTCTGTGCTGTTAGGCAAATACATATCGTTTCCAGCAAAGTTGAGAGTGATCTTTGTCTCTCCAGGGGCTATGGCGAATATGTTTCCATCTTCGTCAACTGTTGCAACACTTTCATTGCTGCTTGCATAGGTCAAGCCTCCAGCATCGGAAGGGTCTAAAGCAGCTCCCATATTGATTTGTTCATTTACGTTCAAATCAAATGATTCGTTGACAATGATATGTGTTGGCAATCTGTTCTTGATAACAGTGACTTTGACTGTTGCATTTGAAGGGGTATAGTCGTCATTTCCAGCAAAGCTGATAAATATTGTGGTTGTACCTATAGCCTTAGCCTTTATTATGCCATTGTTATCAACTTCAACAATGCTTTCATTATTGCTAGTAAAACTTAAGGTTCCA
>ONYG01000179.1 GCA_900321995.1 uncultured Methanobrevibacter sp.
AATTGATGAGGCGCAAATAAATTTTGTAAATTGATTTCAAATCTTTTTATTTATTGTTTATTTTTTATACAATTTTTAAAAAGTTTTTATAAAATTAGATTATTATAATTAATTAATTTTAGGAGGAATTATTATGGTAGATTTAAAAGGAACCAAAACCGAAGAAAACTTAAAGGCAGCTCTTGCGGGTGAATCTCAAGCTCGTGTAAAATATGAATTCTATGCTTCTCAGGCTAAAAAAGACGGATATGTTGAAATCAAGGACATTTTCCAGGAATCCTCTGACAATGAAAAGGAACATGCTAAAATCTGGTTTAAGATTTTGCATGATGGCAAAGTACCTGATACCTTAACCAATCTTGCAGATGCCGCGGCTGGTGAGCATTATGAATGGACTGAGATGTACAAGGAATTTGCAGAAACTGCACGTTCGGAAGGTTTCGATGACATTGCAGCATTGTTTGATGCAGCTGGCGCTACTGAAAAGGCTCACGAAGACAGATACAATGCATTGTCCGATAAGATCAATGCAGGAAAGGTCTTTAAGAAAGATGAAGAGATTGCATGGAAATGCAATAATTGCGGATACATCCATATTGGAAAGGACGCTCCTGAAGTCTGTCCTTTATGTGATCACCCACAAGCACACTTTAGAAAACAAGATACCAGTTATATCTAGTTTTAAAATCAGTAATTTTTTTATTTTTTCTTTTTTTATTTCCTATTTTCTTTTTTTTATTTTTTAAATTTTTAAAAAGTTTTAAATAATAGTTTGATTATACTTATATTGTTTAAGAATTATTTGATAAACTTTATTTAATTTTTAAACATTGAAAAACATATACCTATTTTTATAAAGGTTTTTTTTAAAAAATTTTTTACTTAAATATTTTTTTAAATATTTTTTAAATATTTTTCGAAATTGCCTAAAATTTTTTAAATATTTTTTAAAGAAGGATATTTCTTTTCATTTTTGTAAAAAATTTTTCTTTTTATAAAACATTTGGGGGAAAATTATGGATACTACTAAATTAATGTTAATTGGTATTATTGCAGCTCTGCTCATAACTGGAGTAGCTGCATATGGGTTAAGTGATGCTGATGGCGACCATAGTGATGATTCTGGCCTTTTAGACCATAGTGATCATTCAAAATCACATAAAAATGTTAATAAGGCAAAAGATAAAAATTCTAATGGCAAATCTTCTGGAGATGCTAAGACTGAAATAAATCTTGACATTACAATGCAACAGAATGTAGATAATTACATTTTCAACATACCTACAGCATTTATTGTTGATATTGATGAATATAATGAAAACTCATTCTCTTATACAAAAGTGTTCTTGCCTGATGGTGATGAATACGATTGGGAAGTAGATTTAGAAATCCTTGAGTTTGATAAGGCAAATGATAGAAATCTTACCAGTGAAGATGTAGAAGATTATGCTGGAAATGATGCTACTCCAACCACCATAAATGGTATTGAAGGATACTATTCACAAGATGGCGATTGGGAAACCTTTGTATTTGGATCTGGAAATGAAATTATCACTGTAAGTGTTTATGGAATATCTTTAGACGTAGTTCTTGATGGTGTTACTCAAGAGCCATTAGTTGGAGATATGGAAGTTGAAGAAGACACTTCTGAAGAAGATGAAGATTTAACTGATGAAGAAACAACTGATGATTCTTATTATGATGATTCCAGTTATGATGATTCTTATTATGATGATTCCAGTTATGATGATTCTTATTATGATGATTCCAGTTATGATGATTCTTATTATGATGAAGAAGATACTTAGAGAGATTTCTAAAAATTTTAGCGTTATAATTTTTATTTTTTAATTATTTTTTTCTTCACTACTTTTTTATTTTTTCTTTTTTTAAATTTTTTATAAAATTATAAATTTTTTTAAATATTTAATTTAGCTATATAATTTTTTTTTTTTTTTTTTAATTTGTTAAATTGCTTTTATTTTTTAAAAAATCATTTAAATTATTTAATTTTTAGATTGCCTATTTATTAAGAAATATTTAAATTTTATGGTAAAGTACTTTAATATAAGTGTATATGAAATTTAATTTTTGATTATTCTAACATCGTTTCCTGCTAGAGGAGTTCTACTCCTCTTTTTTTAGGGACATATTTTGTTGGCATTATTAAAAGAATTCTCATCAAAAAGATTTTTGCTGTTTTTAAATTCTTAAATTTAATCATTTATTTGATTAAAATAGTTATTTTATACAAAAACTTTTTAAATGATTAGTAGTAAATATATAATTACGTTAGTATATTTGCTATAAATTTTACTATTTTTAAAATTATTTAGCGCATTTTAATTTTTATCTAACGTGTATTATTAAACTCTTATGGACTATAATATTTAAAATTTGATTAATAATTAAATAGCTATTCACTACTCTATTTAAACTAATACAGTTAATCAAAAAAAACCATTTTAAATATTGTCCTTTGGATGTGGCGAAAAGCTGAACAAGA
>ONYG01000227.1 GCA_900321995.1 uncultured Methanobrevibacter sp.
CAGTGTATTCCATTCAAGCGGTGGTAAAATTGGTATGGTAAATGGTTTGGCTGTTATGGGTGACAGAAGCGGTATTGTTATGCCAATCGCTGCTGAAATGGCTCCTGCTAACAGTAAAAATGAAGGAAAAATCATTGTTACCGGTAAACTTGGAGAAATTGCATTGGATTCTGTTCAAAATGTAAGTGCAATCATTAAGAAATACACTCAAGTGGATATCTCTAACCACGATATTCATGTCCAGTTCCTCCAAAGCTATGATGGTGTAGAAGGAGACAGTGCAAGTGTTTCAATTACTGCAGCTGTTATTTCTGCTGTTGAAGGAATTCCTATTGACCAATCTATTGCTTTAACTGGTTCTTTAAGTGTTCGTGGAGATGTAATGCCTATTGGAGGTGCTACCGCTAAGATTGAAGCAGCAGCTGAATCTGGTATTAAAAAGGTTCTATTGCCTAAATCCAATATGGAAGATGTCATGCTTGAGAAAAAATACGAAGACATGATTGAAATTGTTCCAATCGAAACAATTGAAGATGTTTTAGAAAACATATTGATTAATGGAAGCAAAAAAGATAAATTAATTGCAAAAATGAGAGAAATCAGTGGTGCAGTTACTAGTAAAGTGTCTACTGATGGTGTAAGTTTATCTCAACCGTCTCATAATTAATTTTTCTTAACTTCTTTTTTTATTTATTTTATTTTTCACTTTTTTTATTCTTTTTATTCTTTTTTTGTAATGAAACAACATTTTTTTATTTTTCACTTTTTTTATTCTTTTTATTCTTTTTTTGTAATGAAACAACATTTTTTTTTTTATTGTATTTTATTGTATTTTATATTTTCACCCTAGCTATTTTTTCAGTATTTTTTCAATTTTCCTTTTATTTTACAAAAAGTTTATATATCCAATTTAACTATTATAATTTAGAAATAATTAACAGATTAATTTCTTTCAATGATATACATTGAGGTGATAAAATGAACTGGAAAACTATATTGGCAGGTATTGTCGCAATTATTATAATTTTATTGGCCATTCTTGCATTTTCTAATGTTTTAATTTTAGCTCAAGATGATACAGAAGGATCTATTCCTGGAGTGGATATGGCTGCTTTATGGAGTGTTCGCGGAGGATTTGAGTGGATTTATCCTGGAAGCTCTTTTGACCCTCAAGGTCGTACCCTTCACAATATTTATATGTTAGATGACCCATATCAAGAGGCTAAAACAATTATGCAGTATACGTATAATGTTGATCCGCATATTCTAGTAATCATAAATGACCAAGCAGCAGCTCATATTTTTGGTGATAATATTTTAGACACTATTCGTCAACATGACTGGGTTGAAGGTAATTCCCGTGGAGATGCCGTTGCTATGAGTATTACATCTGTAAATCCATTACCAATAATTCCGGATATTTTGATGGGAAACATTCGGATAATGCTTATTTAATGTAATATTCTTTCTTTTTTTTCTTTTTTTATTATTTATTCTTAATTTATTTTTTTTTCTTTTTTTATTATTTATTCTTAATTTATTTTTTTTACTTTTTGAGTTTTTTTTACTTTTTGTGTTTTTTTATTTTTATTTAGTTTTTTCATTTTTAGTTTTTTTTTCATTTTAAAGATGCCCTTTATTGCCATAGTTATCTTTTAAATTATAGAATGTACCTAATATTTAAATACTTAATTAAATATAAAGATTAATATTATTGTAATATAATGTCTTATTGAATTAAAAATACAATTCAATAGAAAATTAGATTATCAAATTTTTATTTTAATTAAATTGTGTGATTTCATGTTATTGATAGCTCAAAATCATTTTCAACTTATAGTCGAAGTAGGTTTGATTTTACTTGCTACTATGATATTCGTAATCAATTTAGTTCCATTATCATTAAGTGTAGTTACTTTCCTGTCATTATTCCTATCTGCAGGATTTACACTCTTGTTTGGAGCTGACTTGGCATTTTTAGTATTATCATTTGGTCAGCATGAGTTTACTCACCCTTTCGGTCCAATTGCTTTGCTTGCAATTATTACCGCATTAGCGTCGCTGAAGGTTATGGAAGGGTCGGGTGTTGATGTAGCAAGGCTTAAAAATATTGTTTATATCCTTCTTGCAGGAATAACCATATTTGGTGGAGCGATGCACAGATCTTTCTTATTATTATGGTTTATTGGTTTATTTATAGGATATACCATTATTTCCAAATCTTTCAGACAAAAATCCATTCTTACTATGAGAAGAATTCTAATGTTTTTAGGAGTGGGTTTAGTGGCTTTCGGTTTATTGGAAGTTGTTTCAAGAATTTTAAGCATGGAAGTTTTCTCTCCATTGCTTAGGCTTTCAAGACTTGCTCAAAACTCTTTGGCAAGTTTAAAGTTAGTTATTGGAAACACTAGGTTGATTGGACACGATCCAGCTTCTTCCTACTGGTCTGATAGTAATGGATTTGCTGATGGTTATATTAGTTTACCAATGCAGTTTATTTTAATGTTTGGTTTGCCATTCCCATTATTCTTTGGTCTTTTGGTAACTAAGAAGGATACAATTGATTACATGCTTCCAGGTATTTTTGGTTATGCATATGACTTTGGATATTTGACATTCATTATCTTGCTTGTAATCGTCTTGTTAACTATCTTAGTTGGTTTGCTTGTTCTTCGTGAATACAGACATAAAAGAGAAAGGAACAATAAGAAATATTTAGGTAAAGAAGTTCTTTTAATAGGATCTCTTACAGGTTTCATTGCTCAAGCAATTATTGGATTGTTCTTGTTTAACAGGACTGTAAATGGTATGGCTTTATTGACATTCTTGTTCCTGGGCTCTTTGGTCTTGGCACATACTGTAACCTTAAGACGTGACAGCAATGAAGTTTTAAGCCAATAAATTAAATTTATTTCTTTTTTTATAATTTTTATTTTTTTAATTTCTATTTTTATATTATTTTTTCTTGGATTCTTTCTATTTTTTAAGAACTATTATTTTTAAGGTTATTTTTTTCTTGGATTCTTTCTATTTCTAAAAAAATTATACTTTTAACAATTAATCTTCTATTATTTTGTCTAGTTTTCTTAAATTTTTAAGTTTTTGTTCATTAATACTTGTTTATTCGTTAAATTTTTCTTTAGTCTAAAAATAGTAATATTTAATTATTAACATTAATATAAATAAATATGTATATCTTTTTGATTAATGGCAATATAATCATTTTGGGCTTGATTATTTGCTTATTATTTCTCTAAAAGATTGTTTAAATACTGCATTTTCAGAATTTAACATTTAATTTTAATTTTAAATTATTTTGGTGATTAAAGTGATTATTGGTGGTTCAGCATCACAAAAATTAGCAGCTAATGTTGCAAATGAATTGGGGGACGTTTTATGTCCTATAGAAACTAAAAAATTCCCAGATGGAGAAAGGTATATAAGACTTAAATCAGAGGTGGATAAGGAAGTTACCATTATTCAATCTACTGGTTTTCCTCAAGATGAAAACTTAGTTGAGCTCTTATTCCTAATCAGAACAGTTAAGGATTTAGGTGCAGAGCATGTAAAAGTTGTTGTACCTTATTTAGGTTATGGTAGACAAGAATTAAGATTTAAAGATGGTGAAGCAATTTCTGCACAGTTAGTGGCTAATTTAATTGAGGAATCTGGAGCTGATGAGTTTATTTCAATTAACTTGCATGAAGATAGTGTCAGGGATTTCTTTAACATTCCTACTGCTAACCTTTCAGCTATGCCTCCTATTGCAGAATACATTGCAAACACTGTAGAGGATCCTATAATAATCGCTCCAGATAAAGGGGCATTAGGATTTGCTGAAGAGATTGCTGAAATCTTAGGCTGTAACTGCACTTATATGAGTAAAGTAAGATTAGGTCCAGATAAGGTTGAAACCACTATTGTGGATATTCACAGCGACTTTGATAGTGAGGACATTGCTAAAGTCAAAAAAGACTCTAAAGTAAATATAGATTCTGTAAATGGAAAAGAAGCTATCATTATTGATGACATTATTGCAACTGGTGGAACTATTGTAAATGCAATTGGCATATTGAAAGAGCATGGTGCTAAGTCTGTAGATGTTTATTGTGTTCACCCTGTCCTTGTAAATGATGCTGTTTTAAAGATATCTGCTGCTGGAGCTCGTGAATTGGCAAGTACTGATACTTTAAAATCAGATGTAAGTTCAATTTCAGTTGCTAAAATCATTGCAGATGTCTTAAGATAAGTCATCTGTTTTTTTCTTATTTTTTTGGGATTTGGATTTTGCTATTCCTATAATATTTATGAGTATTTTTTTAAGTATTACAAATTTGCTTTAGTTTTATTACTTTTGAACTGTTTTAATATTTTACAATAGTTTTATATTATAGTAATTAATAAATATATAAATGTTAATTTTATAATAATTTTTTATTATATTTTATTAATAAATTTTAATATGATTGGAGATTTAGAATGCACGAATTATCTATGGCTCAAGGGATTATAAATGCAGTTATTGATACTGCAGAAGCTAATGATGCAACTAAGGTAACTGATATGGTTATTGAAATAGGCAGATTGGCTATGCTTAATCCTGAGCAATTAAAATTTATGTTAGGTGTCTTATGTCAAGACACTATTGCAGAGGATGCTAAAATAGTTATTGAAAATATTGATGTTGAAATTAAATGCACTAACTGTGATTATGAGGGAGTTGCTAAAGTTGATGACAGTGATCATTATGCTCCTATGATCCTATGCCCTAAATGTGAAAGTCATAGGGTTAAAGTATTCAACGGTAAGGATGTTACAGTTAAGAATATCAGCATTGAAAAAGAGGATGAATGATTCTCTTTATTTAAATTAATTTCATTATTAAGTATTTCAATACTTGTATTAAAAACTATTAAAATAATTAATCGTTTTTATAAAAATTTTATATTAATTAACGAATTATTTAATTAGAAGGTGTATTATATGCATAAAGTTGCAGATGTTGAAGTTGCTAAGAATATTATGGATGCTAATGCAAAATTAGCACATAAGAATTTACATCATTTAGAAGACCATGATATATTTTGTATAGATTTCGTAGGAGCAATAGGTTCTGGTAAGACTGCTCTTATTGAAGATATTATTGATAATGTTGATGAGAAAATCGGTGTGCTTGCAGGAGACATCATCAGTGATTTTGATGCTGACAGAATCAAGTCTCACAATGCTCCTGTTGTAGGTTTAAATACCGGTACAGAATGTCACTTAGATGCTCATTTGGTAAGCCATGGTTTAGGGGACTTGCCTCTTGATGACATTGATTACCTTTTCATTGAAAATGTAGGTAATTTAATTTGTCCTGTTGACTTTGAATTAGGTTCTCATATGAGAATTGTTGTTGTAAGCGTTACTGAAGGTGACGATACTGTAGAAAAACACCCTTACATTTTCCAAGGCTCTGACTTGATCATTATTAACAAGATAGACTTGGCTGATGCTGTTGGTGCAAGTGTTGACAAGATGGTGGCAGATGCTAAAAAACTTAATCCTGATGTTAAAGTTATTACAACTAGCTTAAAAGAAGGAATAGGTTTAGATGAAGTGATTAAAGCTATTGAAGAGCATAAGGCTCATATAGAACATCATCACCATCATTAAATTATTTGCTATTTAGCATAAAATTCTTTTTTCTTTTTTTATTTTTATTATTTAAACCTGATTAATTATTCATGTTTATATTTTACTTAAAATAATAATGCATTTATGTCTTAGTTGGGTTTAAAAACTTATTATTAAAATTTTAGGTGATTTCATGAAAATATGGATTGACATATCAAATGCTCCTCACGTTAGGTTCTTTAAGGATGTTATCAAGTATTTTGAAGCTGAAGGGGAAGATGTTTTAGTTACAGCTCGTAAATTTGGAGATATTCATAAGTTAATGGATATGTATGATATAGACTTTGTATCAGTTGGTAAACATGGAGTTACCTTAGAGGAAAAACTTAAGGAAAGTGCGGAACGTGTTGTTAATTTGGCAGATTTGATTTCTGGTGAAAACTTTGATGTGGCCTTATCAAAACATTCCATAGAACTTCCAAGGGTAGCTTTTGGTCTTGGAATTCCAAGTCTCTTTGTTTTGGATAATGAGCATGCAATGGCTGCCAATAAATTGACTCTTCCATTATGCAGCAAGATCATTGTTCCTAATATCGTTGATATGTGGAAGTTAATGCAGTATGGTGCTAATCCTAATGATATCATTAATTATAATGGAACATCTGAACTGATGCATTTCAATAACTTTAAGTTTAATGAGAATGTTTTTGAAGATTTGGGACTTGACTTGCCTCTTCAAAAGACTATTTTAATGAGGCCTGAACCGTCTCTAGCTTCTTATCTTAATACAGACTGCAGAAAATCTGTTTTGTCTCCAGTTGTCGATGTCTTGAAGGAATATGCTAATATTCTTATTTTGCCTAGATTTAAGGAACAAGCTGAAATCTTTGAGGGAATTAAAAATGTTACAATTTTAAAACCTCCTGTAGACACTTCAAGTATTATCAAGGCATCTGATTTGGTTATTGGTGCAGGAGGAACAATGAATAGGGAAGCTGCTATATTGCAAACTCCTGTTATTTCATGTTATCCTGGAGATACATTATCTGTAGATCAGTTTTATGTTAATAATGGATTGATGTATAGGACTACAGACTTGGATGAGATAACTAAGCAGGCACTTAGCTTTATTGTAAATCCACATAAGCCTATTGAATTAAATACTGATGATTTATTTAAATTGATTGTGGATAATACTTATGCTTTGGCAGAATCTAAGAATAAATAATTAATTTGTTTATTTTATTGATTCTATTTTTTTATTATTATTTTCTTCTATTTTTCTTATTTTAGATGTTTTTTCTATTTTTTATTTTTTTATTCTTTTTATTTCCTTTTTCATATTTTTAATATTTTATTATTTAATTAGGTTAACTTATTTTTATTTTTTTTGGACATAATTTTATTTTTTGCCTTATTTTTTATGGTTTTGTTAAGTGATATAGAAAAATTTAAGTGTACCCAAATTATACTTATAATTGAATAAAATTAGTTTTAATTTTATTTATATTTTTTTTTTTTTTTATATGAGGTGACAAAATATGGCAAATGCAATTATTACTGGTGGATCTAGAGGTATCGGTAAAGCTATGGCTTTAAAATTAGGGGAATTAGGTTACAATGTTGCTATTAATTATCGTAGTGACTCATCTAAACAGTTAACTGAAGATTTAGTTGAAGAAATTAAATCAGAATATGGTGTGGAAGCTATTGCAGTACAAGCTGATGTAAGTAAATTTGATGATTGTAAAAAATTAGTGGAAGCTGCTGTTGAAGCATTTGGTGAAGAAATTGATGCTTTAGTTAACAATGCTGGAATTACCAACAACTCTAACTTCATTGATTTAGAGCCTGAAAAATACGAAGCTGTTATTAACACAAATCTTGTAAGTATGATGCACATGTGTCACTTAGCACTACCTTATATGGTAGACCGTGATACAGCTATTGTTTGCACTGCATCTGTTGGTGGTTTAACTGGTGTAATTAACCAAGCAGATTACTGTGCAGCTAAAACTGGTGTAATCGGTTTATGCCGTGCTTTAGCTTTAGAATTTGCACCTAGAAAAGTACGTGTCAATGCAATTGCTCCAGGTATGATTATGACAGATATGTTACGTGGCGTAAACCAAGATGAATTAAACGCTCTTGCAGCAACTATCCCTCTTGGCCACATTGGTGAAGTGGAAGAAATTGCTGGAGCACTTGAATACATATTGACTGCAAATTACTTAACTGGACAAGTTATTTCACCTAATGGTGGTTTTGTTTTACAATAAATTTTTACGATCAAGCTTTTTAGCCTTCGGCTAAAAACCTTGACCAAAATTTTTTTAACTTTTTTAAAAGGTCTTCTTTTTTTTTAACTTTTTTAAAAGGTCTTCTTTTTTTTAATTTTTGAAAAAATCTTCTTTTTAACTTTTTTAAAAGGTCTTCTTTTTTTATTTATTGTTATTTCTAATTTACTTATTCTTTTTTATCTTAAAATTTTATACCATTCTTCTGCATATTTTTGGTCTTTGAAATGCTTTTTAAATATTTCTTGTCTGTTTTTAAAGCACTTTTCATACTTTTCAGGATTTTCCTCTTTGAATTTTCTATGGAGCTCCATTATCAATCGATTCAGATAATCATCTAAATAGTCTTTTTCAATATCATTTAATGAGTCGAAGATATCCAAATCATTATGGTTTTTAAATTCCACTTCTTTTCCCTTTTCAGTTAATTCAATTAGGAGAACTCTTTTATCTTCATTTGATGGAACTTTTTTGACAAATCCCTTTTGCTCTAGTTTATTTAGGGTTTCATTAAGTGAGCTGACGCTAATGTTTAATATTTCAGAAAGGTCTTTTGTAGATATTCTGTCCTTTCTCTTTAAAACAGCTATTATTCTTCCCTGTCCTTTTGAAACATTTTTCATTTCAGGATTGTCTCTTTTATATCTCTTGTCCAATATCTCATTTATCATGGTAAATTTATGATATAAGAGATGGTTGCTGATTTCTCTTAAGTCCTTAGAATCATATTCATTAGACTCTTCATATTCTTTATAGTCTTCATGTTTTTCATTGAGACCCTTAGAATATTTGGAGTTTAAGCTTTTATCATTCATATTCCATCTCCCCTTTTTTGAGCATTTAATGTATTGTAGTAGTATCCTTTTAATTCGAGAAGCTCTTCATGGTTTCCTTGCTCTATTATTTCTCCATCTTCAATTACAATAATCTTGTCTGCATTTCTGACTGTAGATAGTCTATGTGCAATAATGAAGCTTGTTCTGTTTTCCATTAGCTTGTCCATCGCCTCTTGAATTATCTTTTCAGTTCTTGTATCCACTGAAGAAGTAGCTTCATCAAGAATTAAGATAGGCTTATTTGACAATATTGTCCTTGCAATGGTCAAAAGCTGCTTTTGCCCATGTGAGATATTATCTGTGTCTTCATTTAGAAGGCTTTCATAACCTTCAGGGATTTGCCTTATGAAATTATCTGCATTTGCCTGTTTGGAAGCTTCTATTACTTCTTCATCACTTGCATCAAGGTTTCCATATCGAATATTATTCAATATTGTATCATTAAACAGCCAAGTGTCCTGAAGAACCATTCCTACAAGTGACCTTAGACTATGCTTGTCATAATCTTGTATGTTCTTGCCGTCTATTGTTATTTCTCCACTGTTTACGTCATAGAATCTCATTAACAGCTTTACAATAGTTGTCTTTCCAGCGCCTGTTTCTCCTACAATAGCTATCTTTTCTCCCCTTTTGGCTTCAAAGGATAGGTTTTTGATGATTGGCTCATTTTCATCGTATCCAAAATAGACATTTTTGAAGCATATATTGTCTTTTATGTCTTCGATTTGATTCTTTGAAGGGTTTTCCTCAGGAGAGATTTCCAAAAATTCAAATATCCTTTCGCTTGCAGCCATTGCAGTTTGAACCAAGTTCATTATTCTTGTCATCTGCTGGATCGGTTGGGTGAAGTTTTTGGAATATTGGAAGAATGCTAAGATGTCTCCAACTGCTATTGCCCTTTGAAGCACAAGCACTGCTCCAAGAACTGCAATTAGAACATATGCAAAGTTTGAAATGAAGTTCATTAAAGGTGCTGATAGGCTTGAATAGAATTTAGATTTCCATTCTTGTTCATACCAGTTAGCATTATCGTCATCAAACTCAATCATGCATTCATCTTCCTGATTGTATGCACGTATGACCTCATGACCTGTAAATGACTCTTCAATCAATCCATTAAGGTTTCCCCTATAGGATAATTGCTTCAGATAGTAATCTTGTGAGTGTTTTGTCACATAGGTGATTAGCAATATTGCAACAGGAATCAGTATAATTGTTGCAAGTGTCATCCATAGGTTTATGGATAGCATCATTATTGTGACTCCAATAATTGTAATCACTCCAGTCAATAGTTGGTTGAATGAAGTGTTAAGTCCGGATTGAATAGAGTCTACATCGTTTGTAATTCTTGATAGAATATCTCCCCTTTCGTTTTTATCCAAATCAGACATTGACAGTTGTGTTATCTTTTCTATTATGTCTCTTCTTAAGTTATAGCTTATGTCTGTTGAGATTTCTATGAAGAAATAGCTTTGAAGATATGAGAAAACTGCACTTATGACATATAATATTACTACTGTAATCAATAGCTGTATTAGGTATTCAATATTCATGTTTCCGGAGTTTATTCCATCAAATATTGCAGTTGTGGCAAGCCCTATTAGGAAAGGGCTTATTGTTGCAAATACTGTTGAAATGATTCCACAAATTATTGTTAAGCCTACCTTGAGTTTATAGTCTTTTAAAAGACTGATTATGTTTTTAATGGACTGTTTAGTGTCTGCAGGCTTTTCAGGAGGTTTTCTTCTTGGTCTTGGCATTTCATTTACCTCCTGCAGGCCTATTTGCATTATTTAAATTCATTTCTGAATTGCCATCATTTTCATATTTGGAAAGCAATTCCTTGCTTAGTGTCTTTTCATAGATTAGGTCTTCACTTTCTTCTATCTGTGAAAATACGATTTCTCTGTATATTTCACAATTTTGATATAGGTAATCATGACTGCCTTTGTCAATAATTTCCCCATTATCCATTACGATTATCTCATCTGCATCCATTATTGTTGATATTCTTTGGGAAATGATTAGCATTGAAGAGTTATCTTTTAAATCCTTAAGGTTTCCTTTCACTTTCGCTTCAGTATTCATGTCTAATGCTGAGAAGCAATCATCAAATAGGTAGAAATCGCTTGGCTTGATTATTGCTCTAGCTATTGACAATCTTTGCTTTTGGCCTCCTGAGAAGTTTGTAGCTCCTTGTGTGACTTCATCATCAAGACTTTCTATGAAATCGACTTCAGCTAGTTCGAGGGCTCTTTTTATCTCTTCATCACTAGCCCCCTTTTTGCCTACAATCATATTTGACCTTATGTTTCCCTGAAACAATGTTGCCTTTTGAGGAGTGTAGCTTATTCTTTCTCTAATGGTCTTTAATTTATATTCTTTTATATTTATGCCATTAATTGTAATTTCACCACTTGTGACATCTTGAAGACGCGGAATCAAGTTTAATATTGTTGATTTTCCGCTTCCGGTTCCTCCGATGATTGCTGTGGTTTTTCCCATTTCCAATTTAAAGCTAATGTTTTTCAAGGTTTCCCTTTCACTTTCGGGGTATGAATAGCATACATCTTTAAATTCAAGAATAGGATTATCATCTATTTTATCAATTTCCCCATCTTCTATGGATATTTCAGTATTCAAGACTTCTGCAACCCTTCTTCCAGACACCAGAATTCTTGGAAGCATGATTGCAAAGCCTCCAAACATCAGGAATGATGAGACAATCTGGGTTGAGTACTGAATGAATGCAATGATATCTCCAGTCAATACGTTTCCGATTATTGCATCATATGCTCCAAAGTATAGGATAAGCACGATCATAATGTTTAGAATCATTGTCATTAGAGGCATCAATAGGAATATTGTTTTAAAGACAGTTTGATTCACTTCCCTAAACTCTATATTGTTCACTTCAAATCTTTTGTTTTCATAGTCCTGCCTTATGAATGCTTTAATTACAGGCATTCCCATTAGAATTTCTCTAGCTATTTGGTTTGTCTTGTCAATGATTTCCTGTGTAATTTTGAAGTATGGGACGACTCTAACAAAGATTATTGCAAGAACTACTGTTACAGATATGAATGTAACTACAATGATCCATAAAAGGTTTGTCTTTAGCTCTAATGCCTTCATAATGCTCCCAATACCTAATATCGGTGCAAATAGGACTGTTGTAAAGAGCATTCCTAATATGATCTGTATCTGATAGACATCATTTGTATTACGTGTAATGAGTGATGACCTTGATATATGGTTCAATTCAAAGTTAGAGAATTTTAATATCTTTTCAAAGCTTATTTTTCTTAAATCTCTTCCATAAGCTGCTGAAACCTTACTTGATAGGTAAGAAAGTGCTATTGTTGAAATGACTGATATTGCAACCATTAGCAACATCATGGCTCCAACATTTAGGATATAGTTGAAATCAGTATTCTGTATTCCTATGTCAACTATATCTGCAGTATACGCTGGCAAGCTAATGTTGCAGTATACATCTACGAGTAAGCATATGAATATGAGAATGATTGGAGAAATGCTCTTTTTCAATGGTCTTAATAAGTTTTTCATAGATTTCTACCTTTTTATTGGTTATATTATTATTTTTTTATTTTTTGTTTTTGTCATTTAACTGTTCCCTTAAATTTTCATATTTTTCTAAAGGTACCTTCAGATTATTTTCTACAGGTGCATTTATATTTTTTATTATATAAATATTGGCTTCTTAAGGGGTCTAAGTTTATGGCTTAGTTTTATGGCTATTTATAAAATATATAAATTACTTTTCACATGCTCTTTCTTTCCCTTTAAAAGCAATCATGAAAATATTTAATGTAGGCAGATTAATGGCATGATTTATCAAATGGATGAATATGGGTTTGAGTAGTTCTATAGGTTATCAGACATGACTTTTAAGAAAGAGAAATACATAAAGATCCTAATGTTTATCATCAGCAAGTGTTCAGATAATTATAATGTTGGAAAGACTGTTTTATCAAACATTCTTTATTTTGTTGATTTTAACTATTTTGAGAGATATGGAGAACCCTTAACAAATGAGATTTATATAAAGTCATATCTTGGGGCGGTTCCAAGTCATTTTGATGAGGTGGTTCGTGAATTGATATATTACGGCAAGATTTATAGGAGAAAAGAGCCTTATTACTATCATCACATCAATAAATATTATTTGACAAGCCTTCATAATATTGACTTAGGCCATAAGGAGCTAATAACTATTAATGAGGTCCTTGATAATCTTATGGATTTCAGTGCAGTTGAGGTGGTGGATTATATAATGGATGATTTTCCTTTTATGATGGCTGGATTTGATGAGCCTATTGATTATTCTTATGTTTTTTATAGGTCTTTTTGATTTTGGTGCTTATTTGGCTTATGTTTATAAGTCTTTGATGCAAATAACTAAAATTATTTAGAAAACTTTAAATGTAAGTAGTACATTATAATAATTACATAAAGATTTTTTAAAGAGAATATGGGGGAATTTTATGTACGGTTTATGTCCTGCTTGCGGAAGCGAATTAGACGATGAAGGAAACTGTTGGGTTTGCGGATACAGCATGCATCCATGTCATGACGTTAATGACTATGATTATGATGACTATGCTCCTCAACCTTAGTATTTGTAATTTATTTGATAGTTGATCTTATTAATTTAGGAGGATTTTTATGCCCTTATGTCCAATTTGTGGTTATCCGTTAGATAGCGATGGTCATTGCTGGAATTGTGGTTATTGGAGTGAAACTCATCCATTGAATCCATTTTATCCAGGATACTAAAATTAATTTAAGTACTTCTTTTAATCTATTATTTTAATATTTTTAATTTCTTTTTTAATTCTTTTTTTTAATTTTTTTTAATTCATTTTTTAATAATTTTAATTAATTATATTTATAACTAATAACAAAATTATAAATATATTAATTATTATTAAGTAAATTTTATTTAAATAAATTAAAGCTACAAATATTATTATAAATTAGCTATGAACTTATTATAAATTATAAAGAATTATTGTGTGATAAAATGAAAGCATTAGTTTTACTTGGATGTCCTGAAGCTCCATCACAAACTCCTATTGCGTTGTATGCTTCATATAAATTAAGTCAAATGGGTTATGATGTCACAGTATCAAGCAACCCTGCAGCTGGAAAAATATTGGATGTATCAGATCCTGAAAATGTTTATGTTAAGAAGAGAGTGGATATTGAAAAGTGCTTGGATGAAATTGAAGAGGGCGACTATGACTTGCTTGTAGGTTGTGTTCACAAGGATGCTGCAGCTACTTTCTTTATAACTTATTATCATATATTGAAATGTAAAGCCCTTGCTCTTGTATTCTCAAGAGAAGCTGATGAAGTGGCTGAATTTGCTGATATGGTTGAATCATCCACTGATGCAGATATTATTGCAGTAAGAGCTTTCCACAACCCTAATCCAATTAAAGTTAAGTTTGACAAATACTTAAAAAATTTAGAACAATAAACATTTGATATGGAATGTTTTGGAAAATTATAATGCTTATAATATCAATTATTTAATTTTAATGAATATTAATTATTGAAGAAAATGATGGTGATTGAATGTCTTTCTGTTTAGAAACATATTTACAACAAAATGATGATTATAAAATACTTGTTGCTCGTTCTGGAGTTAAACAATGTTACAAACTTATTGAAGAGAACTCAAAAGAGATTATTCATGTAAACCCTGGTGATAAAGTACTTGGTGCAAGATTAATCGGACTTCCTCCAATACCTGTTGGAATAAATGAGGATGAAGGAACCATTTTAATAACTTACACTAAGCCATGCCATGGAACTGCAGCTATTGAGATTCCAATTAGTCCTGAAGAAATAGAAGATGTAAGAAAAATGGATATCGGCGCTTAATCAAGTGCTAAAAAAAAATAGATTTTAATGTTTAAATGTCATTAGAATTATTTTTCAATTATTTTAATTTTATTGATTATTTTACAACTTAGGAAGTGATTGCTTGATTACAACTGTGGTAGGTAGTTTTGGAATTGACCTAAAGGAACCTAACTCCTTTGGAGAGAAGATAAAATCATCTATTGGATTATACGACCCATATAAGATAGCTATTGAAGAGGCTGTCAAGCTTCAGCTTGATTGCGGCATAGATATTGTTGGAGACGGTCAGCCAAGGGGAGATATGGTAGGTTCTTTCGTTAAGCATATTCCAGGATTTTCATTTGAGATGAACTCTTCTGTAATTGTATCTAAGATAAGGGCTCCTCAAGTTGATATAATGATTAATGACTTGAAATATGCTAAAAAAGTTCTTGAATCTGAAATCAAGGAAAGGAATATATCTGAAGATGAGGCAAGCAAAAAGGGTGTTAAGCTAATGCTTACAGGACCTTCCACAATTGTTCATTCCTCAAGAATAGAATCTTTTTATAAGGAAAGAAATCCTGCAATCATTGATTGTGCTCATGCATTAAGACGTGAAGTTGAATCTGCTGAGAAAGCAGGTGCAAAATATGTTCAAATTGACGATCCCTTTTTATCCACTGGTATGGTTGACTTGAAAGTTGCAAAGGAATCAATTGGCATATTGACTGATGGAATTGAAATGCCTATGGCTATGCATGTCTGCGGTAATCTTGATGGATGCTTTAAAGAGATTGCTAAATTCCCTATAGATATCTTAGACTGTGAATTTGCAGGAAACAATGTAAATATTGGCATTTTGGAAGAGAATGCAAGTTTGCTTGATGGGAAAAAAGTAGGTTTTGGATGCATAGATTCCGCTATCAATTCAGTTGATGATAAGGAAGAAGTTAAAGAGCTTATTCAAAGAGGAATTAATGCTGTTGGTAAAGAAAACATGTTGCTTGACCCAGATTGTGGTCTTAGAAAAGTAGATATTCCTATAGCTATGGAAAAATTGAAAATCATGTCTGATTTGGCTCATGACTTTAATTAACTCTTTTTCTATCTCTATACTTTTTTTATCATATATTTTTTTTATTATACTGCTTCTGGGGCAATATTAAAATAGCAATTTATATCAATAGATATTTATATTAAAAAACACTATTATTTATTGTAAGTATTTTTGGGGCTGGTAGCTCAGATGGGAGATCGTCGCCTTGGCATGGCGGAGGCCCCGGGTTCAAATCCCGGTCAGTCCACTTATATAAACTTCTTTTTTTCTTATTTTTTTATTTTTTAAATTTATTCTGGAATTAATTAAGATATGCTTATAAAATCTAAGTTTGCATATTTTTAAGTTTTCTTTTTTTATACTTTATGTGGGCATTGGTTTTTTATGAAAATCGAATGCTGTTTTTTTAATATTTGACTTCAAGTAAATTTATAAAATTTTAAATAGTTTGTTAATAAAAGATAGTATTATAATATTTAATTTATTTTAAATAGATTCAATTTATGTTTTTAAAGTGAATTAATTATAGATTTAATATAATTTAGATATTTAATATAAATATTTTAAATGAGGTTAAACTATGGTAAGTGTTAACTTAGAAGCTAAAAAAACTGTAGATGTAATGATTGAAAAAGCAGATGACTTAAACATTGCTGTTTCTACCTTAGCTAACGGTGCAACTGTAATTGACTGTGGTGTAAACGTAGAAGGTAGTTTCAAAGCAGGTGAATTATACACTAAAGTATGTCTTGGAGGATTAGCTGATGTAGGCATTTCCATTCCTGGAGACTTATCTGAAAAATTCGCATTACCTTCTGTAAAA
>ONYG01000180.1 GCA_900321995.1 uncultured Methanobrevibacter sp.
ATACATCCGTAGAACCATGATTGCTAACCCTCACGCTAAAATTACCTTTAGAGACCCTAGCGCTCACAAATACATCTTTAAAAGGGCTGCTGAAATCGTTCCTGTCTTGCCTCAAGAGGTATTGCCACACCCTAAAGGTGTAACTGCTGACGATATTATCACTATTGCTAAGTTTACAGATAAAAGAAACTATAAAAGCATGCTTACAAGCTCATTATCCAGAATGTCTTCCAAAAAGATTTCAGAGCTTCAGGAAATTACTGGAATTGATATGAAAAAACGTCCAAAGGATATGGAATGGGCAGAAGCTGAAGCTATTGTGGAGGCATTTGGAAAGATGAAATTCATGGCTCCTCCTACTTCTGGATTAATTCCTATTGGTGAAGAGCAAATTGAGAAAGGTATGAAACTCATCTTAAAACCTGAATTCATTACAACAATTACAAGAAAGCCTGTTACCTATAAGGGTGGTGTAGCATTCATTGTAGAGGCAGGTATTGCATATGGTGGAGATGCAGGTAGAATTGTAAATGAACAAAGAAAATCTGAAATCTTAAGATTTGCTAATAGGGTTCCATTAACTTTCGATGCAGGAAGCTGTGCAATTACTGAAGCATTGAAATCTATTGATTGGAGAAGATATGGTCTTAGAGACTTGGATAACACTCCTCTCACATTGTTTGTAAACATTATATCAACTCAAGTTCCTTACCTTTCCACAGGTAAACAAAGTGTTGCTCCAGAACCTGAAATCGTTCATGAGATTAGGCAAGCAACTATGAAAATTGCTAGAAGACTTCAAAAGCATATTAGGTCTAAAAAGGCTGAAAAGGAAAAAGCTATGAGATCTAAAATCTTTGAAGACTATGTTCCAGTTATTATTGAAGAGGCTGCAGCACTTGCAGAAACTGGAGTTCCTGATTATAAGCCTGTTCTAGCTAAGGTTACCAGAAGAGCGTTAGCAGAGCTAATGGGTGAAAAAGTAGAGGAAGAAGAGGAAGAAGAAGATTACGTAGATTCCTTGCTTGAAGAGCTTGACGAATTTGGTCACACTGTAGATAAGGAACATTCAAGCAGAAAAGATAGGGTTCAAGAATCTGATTTGGATGAAGCATTTATGGATGATGAAAAACCTAAAAGGAAATCTAAAAAATCAGATAAGAAATCAGATGGCGCTGATGAAGGACAATCTACTTTATTTGATTCAAAAGATCAGGGGGATGATTAGATGGCTGAAGAAAGTACTCATGAACATACTCATAAGGAGCAAAGAAGACAATACACTTTTAATAAACTAAAAGGTTTTGGTCAAGAGATTATAGAAGATATTGAGAAAAATAAAGTACCTACACTAAGAATTCCTTCTAGAGGAACAGGTAATATTGTTTATGATGAAGAAAAACGTTATTATGTTCTTGGAGACAGATATGGTAGAAGGTCTTTAGGAAATGTTAAGCAAATCAGAAAATTAGGTCAAATGGTTTATGTGGCTAATTTCTGTAAAGATTTGGTTTTAAGGGATAAGACTGCAACAATCAGGGAAATGTATTATATCTCTGAAGGTTGGGGTATTGAATTCAATACACAACAGGAATCTAACATCGTAGGTGAGGATTTGGAAGTTGCATTGGGTGCAACCCGTGAAGATTTAGGTTTAATGCCTGAAGAGGATGGTGCATCTGTATATGGTGATATTACCTTGCTTGATGGAGATTATGAAATCAACGCTTCAAGAGCAGGTAAATCTGGTTACACTATCTCTCCTACTATTGACCAAGTTGAACTCTTAGACTGTGGCGCTGACTTCTTGCTTGCAGTGGAAACCATGGGAATGTTCCACAGGCTTGTTCAGGAAAAGGCTCATGAAAGATATAACTGTTTGATTGTAGGTCTTAAAGGTCAAGCTGCTCGTGCTACAAGAAGATTTATTAAAAGGGTAAATGAAGAGTTAGGCCTTCCAGTCTATATCTGTAACGACGGAGACCCTTGGGGATTCCACATTGCACAGGTAATTATTTCCGGAAGTGCAAAATTAGCTCACGTAAAT
>ONYG01000181.1 GCA_900321995.1 uncultured Methanobrevibacter sp.
ATGACTTGCAAAAACTTATTGATGAAGCAAGTCCTGGAGATGTCATTGACTTAGGCGAATATGACTATGTAAACGTTTCAGATATAAACATCACTAAGGACATTGGTCTTATTGGAAATAAGACTTCAATAGTTTCATCAGGAGACGGCAAACCTATCTTCAATATAGCTGAAGGATTGGATAATGTAAAAATCAGCAATATAGAATTTAATGTAACTAATGGAGATGTGATTGTAAAGGCAAATGCTCAAAACGGAACAGGCCCATTATCCATTGATGTTCCAGCTATTGAAATCAGCAATAACACAGTTTCTGGAATTGATGATAGTTTTGTTGGAGAATCTGTCACTGTGCTTGAATTGGATAGCGAAAGATCCATACTTGCTCCTAATAAAGAGATTGCAATTGTAGGCAACACTTTAGAAAGCGGAATCAAGCCATTTGAGTTTAAGGTTGGAGAATTTGAAAACTCTTCAAGCGCTAATGTTCCTATTGGAGGAAACATCCCATCTAGACAGGCTACTGTAATTCACTATCATGACATGGTGACATCTACAGTAAACACAGCTATCGAAGGAAGAGTTGGAAAATACTTTGAAATAAACCTTACAGACGCTAATGGAAATCCATTAGCTAATAAGGAAATCAAGATAGGGTTCAATGGAAAAATCTACAATAGGACAACCAATGAAACTGGAGGGGCTAGATTACAAATCAACCTTGCTAAAATAGGATTATACACCTTTGCTATTTCATTCTTAGGTGATGAGAACTATAATGCAAGCTTTGAAGTCTCTAAGATTAATGTAACAGCTCAAAAGACAAAATTGACAACATCCAACAAGTCATACAAAGCTAATGCTAAGACAAAAACTCTTACTGTCACACTTAAGTCTGCTGAATATAATAAGGCACTTCCAAAGAAAAAAGTAATCCTAACAGTAAACGGAAAATCCTACTCTGCAACAACAAACAGCAAAGGAGTCGCTACTGTAAAGGTTAGCTTATCTGCAAAGAAAACCTATAGTTTCACTGCAAAATTCGCTGGAGATGACAGATACGCGCCAACAAGTGTGAGCGGAAAAGTGACTATAAAATAATAGTTTTTAGGGAATAGTTTTTTAAACTATTCTTTTAATTCTTTTTTTAGTTTATTTTTTTTTAGATTTTTTTAGATTTTTTTAGATTTTTTTTATTCGTTAAATGTTATCATTTTTTTTAAGTAGTTTATTTTTTTTAGATTTTTTTTTAATTAGTTAAATGTTATCATTTTTTTTAATTAGTTTATTTTTTTTATTTTTTCATTAAATCTAGATTTTTTAATAAAAACTTTTAATTATTATAAGTAAATATAATTATATGAAAATATTTTTTTGAAATTTCTAACATTTCGAATTTAAATTTTTATTTTTTAAATTTTTTAATTCAATGAATTTTTATTAAATTTATTATTTTATAGTCGATTTATCTAGAAGTACTTATTTCAAAAAATCAAAATATCAAACTCATTTAAAAATATTAAAACTACGCTCAATTAAAATAGGTGGTATAATGGAAAGTCAAAGCATATTAATTAAGAATGCAAATATATTAAACCCAATCGGAAATGGTCAAACTGAAACTAAAAATTCAGACCTTTTGATTGTTGATGATAAAATTTCTGAAATATCTGCAGGCATTGATGAGTCATCAGCTGATAAGATAATCGATGCAAGCGATAAGATACTAATGCCTGGTTTGGTTAACACTCACACTCACATATCCATGTCACTACTTCGTGGAATTGCAGATGACTTGGAGCTTGATACCTGGTTGAATGATTATATATGGCCTATGGAAGCACATCTGTCTGAAGAATACTGCTATATTGGAGCATTGTTAGGGGCATGTGAAATGATTAAGTCTGGTACAACCACTTTCTCTGACATGTACTTCTATATGGACGGTGTTGCACGTGCTGTAGATGAGATAGGTATGAGGGCTGTTCTTTCTTATGGAATGATTGATTTTGGAATCGAAGAGAAAAGGGAAAACGAGTTTAAGGAAAACATTTCTCTTATAAAGAACCATCACAATACAGCAGATGGCAGAATCACTGCAAGATTCGGTCCACACTCCTGCTATACCGCTTCAGTTGACCTTCTTGAAAGGGTTAGAAAAGAGGCTGACAAGTATGGTGTAGGTATACACATTCATATGAACGAAACCATGAAGGAAATTAATGATGTTGGTGAGGCTCATGATAATAAAAGACCATTTGAGCTATTAGATAGCATTGACTTTTTAGGCGAGGATGTTGTGGCTGCTCACTGTGTATGGCTAGATGAAAATGAGATAAAGTTGATAAAGGACAATGACGTTAAGGTCTCTCATAACCCATGCAGTAATATGAAGCTTGCATCTGGTGCAGCTCCTGTTGGAGAGCTTTTAAGTCAAGGAATTTGTGTCGGTCTTGGAACTGATGGGGCAAGCAGCAATAACAATTTAGACATGTTTGATGAGATGAAGTTCGCTTCACTCCTACAAAAGGTTTCTACTCTTGACCCTAAGGTATTGAATGCTGATGAAGTCATTAATATGGCAACAATCAATGGTGCAAAGTCTCTTGGAATCGATGCTGGAACCATTGCTATAGGCAAGAAGGCAGATTTGATTCTTGTAGATACAAATCATCCTAATATGACTCCTCAAAGTAGTTCACTTGCTTCAAATCTTGTTTATTCAGCAAATGGGTCTAATGTTGACACCACTATCTGTAACGGTAAGGTGCTTATGGAAAATAGGAAATTGCTTACTGTAGATGAGGATAAGATATTGTCTGAGGCAAAAAGAGCTATTTTAGAAATGAAAGAGCTTAGAGAAGCTGAAAGTGAATAAATAAAT
>ONYG01000183.1 GCA_900321995.1 uncultured Methanobrevibacter sp.
AGATGATTATTATAGATTCTAAGCTTTGTAAAGGATGCGATATTTGTATAAATGTTTGCCCTAAAAAAGTTTATTCAAAATCTGATAGAGTAAATGCAAAAAATGTTTATCTTCCTTTTCCAGAAAATGAAGAAGGATGCACTAAATGTGGTTTATGCGAATTATCATGTCCTGACCAAGCTATTTATGTAGGTAAAGAGGTGGAATAATGGTCGAAGAACATTTTGTTTTAGGAAATGAGGCTTGTGCATTAGGGGCAATAGCTGCAGGCTGTAGGTTCTTTGCAGGTTATCCAATTACTCCATCTACTGAGATTGCTGAGAAAATGTCTTATTTACTTCCTAAATATGGAGGTACTTTCATTCAAATGGAAGATGAAATTGCATCTATAGGAACCATTATTGGAGCTTCTTGGAGTGGTTTAAAAACAATGACTGCTACTTCTGGTCCAGGTATTTCCTTGATGCAAGAAAATATTGGATATGGTTTTATTACTGAAACTCCTATGGTACTTGTAAATGTACAAAGAGGTTCTCCTTCAACTGCACAGCCTACCATGTCTGCTCAAGCGGATATGATGCAAGTGCGTTGGGGATCTCATGGGGATTATGAACCAATTGCTTTAGCTCCATCTTCCGTACAAGAATTCTTTGATTTTACTGTTGAAGCATTTAATTTAGCTGAAAAATATAGGCTTCCTGTCACTATTCTTGCTGATGAAGTTGTAGGACACATGAGAGAAAAATTAATTATTCCAGACAAGGTGGATATTGTTACCAGAACAAGACCTGAGCTAACTGATGATTATTTGCCTTTTGATGCTCCTGAAAATGGAACAACTCCTATGCCTGCTTTTGGTGAAGGCTACAATATACACGTTACAGGTTTAACTCACGATAAAAGGGGATATCCTGATACAAATAATCCTGAAACCCATTATAATTTGATTAAAAGATTATGTGATAAAGTATTGAAAAATAGGGCAGATATCTGTTCCATAAAAAAGGAATTCTGTGATGATGCAGATATCATAATTGTTTCATGCGGTTCTCCATATCGTTCAGTTGGGGCTGCAATAAAGATGGCTAGAGAAGAAGGCATCAAAGTTGGTTCACTTAAAATCAACACTCCATGGCCTTTCCCTGAAGAAGAAATCATAAGCATTGCGAATGATGTTGACAATATTATTGTACCTGAAATGAATTTAGGTCAAATGGTTCATGAAGTTGAAAGAGTTGTTGCAGGAAGAGCAAATGTTCATTTGATTGGTAAAATTGGTGGAGTTCTTCATAAGCCTGAAGAGATTTTAGAGAAAATTAAAGAGATTCATGAGGGGGAGTGTTAAGATGGTGGAAGAAAAAGTAAGCCCATATAGAAAATATCTTAGAGAAGAAAGATTACCTCATCTATTTTGTCCAGGTTGTGGAAACGGTACTGTTATGAGTGCTTTCTTTAAAGGGTTAGAACAGTCTGACCTTGATTTTGAAGATATTGTAATGGTTTCTGGTATTGGCTGTTCCTCAAGAGTTCCTGGTTATGTGAAATGTGATTCTCTTCACACCACTCATGGAAGGGCTTTAACATTTGCAACCGGTTTGAAACTTGGAAACCCTGATTTGAATGTTGTAGTTTTCACAGGAGATGGGGATTCTGCATCCATTGGTGGAAACCATTTAATCAACGCTGCAAGGAGAAATGTGGACCTTACAGTAATCTGTATCAACAACAATATTTATGGAATGACTGGAGGTCAAATCAGTCCAACTTCTCCTAGAGGTAGTTTTGGTACAACCGCTCCTTATGGTTCAAGAGAAAATCCGTTCCGCATTGCAGAAATTGTAGGTGCTGCTGGTGCAGCTTATGTGGCAAGATGGACAACTGCTCATCCAATGCAATTGTCTAAAGCTATTCAAAAAGGTTTAAATAGCACTGGTTTCTCATTTATTGAAGCTGTTTCACAATGTCCAACTTATTATGGTCGTAAAAATAAGCTTAAAACCACTATAGATTTGTATAATCATATTAAAGAACATACAATTACTAAGAGGAAAGCAGAGAAGATGGATGTAACAGAGTTACAAGATAAAATCATTGTTGGCGACTTTGCAAATCCTAGACGTGGAGCATTATGCAAAGCTTTAAAAGAATTAACTGAGGAAGTTTCAGGTGGTCCTTTGGCTACTAAATCTGCTTATGAGGAGTTGGATTAAAATGAGGAAAGAAGTTCGTATAGCTGGTTTTGGAGGTCAAGGAGTATTAATGGCTGGAATTATCATTGGTAAAGCTGCTTCTCTCTTTGATAACATTAATGCAGTACAAACTCAATCTTACGGTCCTGAAGCTCGTGGTGGAGCTTCCAGAACTGAAGTTGTAGTTAGTGATGAGGAAATTGACTATCCTAAAGTTTCACATCCAGATATTCTTGTTGCAATGTCTCACGAAGCATTGATCAAATATATGGATGATTTAAAAGATGAAGGTATATTGATTATAGATCCAGATTTGGTTGTTGAAGAAGAGATAGTTGATTTTGTAAAAGAACACAATATTAATCTTTATCGTGCTCCAGCAACTAATACCGCTACAGAAAAAATCGGTTTAAGAATTGTTGCAAATATTGTAATGATTGGGGCTATTGTCAAAGTAACAGATATTGTTTCTGTTGAAGCTGCAAAACAAGCTATTTTGGATAGTGTACCAAAAGGGACCGAAGATAAGAATATTCAAGCTTTTGAAGCAGGTTATGCTTTGCTTTAATATTTTTTCTTTTTTCTTTTTTTACTTTTTTTTATTATCTATTTTTTAATTATTTCATTAATTTTTTAATTTTTCATCTATCTTTTAATTTTTCAATAATTTTATTTCATTATTTTTTTAATTTTTCATCTATCTGTTTCAAAATTATATACTCCAATTAATTTTTTAATTTTTTGCACTTTATTTTCATAATTTTATAAATAATTTTAATAATAAGGAAATACATATTATATTAATGATTAAAATAAATAGTTCTAGTACATAAGATTCATAGGGCAATTTATTAATTTTTATAGTATTTTATTTTTATTCATAAGTATTTTTAAAATTATACGTATTTTTAAAATTTAATTTTAATTTTATAATTTTCATGCTTATTAGTTAGAGTGAGAAAAATGAAGTTTTTTGAACATAGTGCAAAAAAAGTTTTTGAAAGTGAAGGAAT
>ONYG01000230.1 GCA_900321995.1 uncultured Methanobrevibacter sp.
ATATCTTTCTATCTGTAAGGCAGACCAAAGATACTACTATGGAAAAAGGGTTCCAGAGGTCATTGAAAGCAAGCTGCCGATGGCTCTAATTCATGAGGCTGTAGGTACAGTCGTTAAGGATAATACTGGAAACTTCAATGTAGGCGATAATGTAGTGATGATTCCAAACATTCCAAGAGATAAGGATGAGCTCATCAGTGAGAATTACATTCCATCTAGTCGATTCCGCTCTAGCGGATATGATGGATTTATGGAAGAGTATGTGTCTCTGACTGAGGATAGGCTCATAAAGCTTCCAGATGACTTGAACTTGGAAGTTGCATCTTTTATTGAGCTTATTTCAGTAGCTGCTCATGCTGTAAAGCGTTTTAAAAAGTTTTCTCATACAAAAAAAGACGTAATAGGTGTTTGGGGAGACGGAAGTTTTGGCTATATCACAGCACTTGTTCTTAAGGTAATGTTTCCAGAGTCTAAGATATTTGTATTTGGAGTTCATAGGGAAAAGCTTCAGATGTTTACATTTGCAGATGAAACATTCATGGTCGATGAGATTCCAGATGATTTGAATGTGGATCATGCCTTTGAATGTGTTGGTAAGGGAAACGCTAATAATGCGATAAACCAGATTATTGATCTTATAAATCCTGAGGGTACCATTGCTCTTATGGGAGTTTCTGAGTTTAATGTGTCTATTGACACAAGAAGCATACTCGAAAAGGGAATTAAGATATTTGGTACAAGCAGAAGCGGTAGAGAAGACTTCCAGACTGTAATAGATATTTTTGAAAAACGTCCTGAGATTATTTCTTATCTTGAAAGCCTAATCACTGAAAGTGTTGAAGTTCATACTCTTAATGACATTAGGACTGCATTTGAGACAGATAAGAACTTAGGATTTGGAAAAACTGTTATGAAATGGGAGATTTAATCTCTTTTTCTTATTTTCTTTTTTTATTAATAATAAAATTTTTTTTATAATTCATTTTTTTAGAGATTATCCTATCTTTATATATAGTAAATTTAATAAATTCTAAAAGACTATTTTTTATTATACATAAAATATTTTTTAATCTAATTTTTAAAGTGATAGAATGTCTGAATATAAGATAAGTGTAATTGTTCCATGCTATAATTCCTCAAAAACCATTGAAAGGACCATTCGTTCAGTTCTATCACAGGACTTTAAGGATTTTGAAACTATTTTTGTTGATGATGCATCAAGTGATGATACTGTTGATGTCATATTAGACACCCTTAAAGGAGAGAATGCAAATTATCAAGTTATTGTCAATAAAGAGAATAAAGGCCCTGCATATACAAGAAATAGAGGAATTCATGCATCTAAAGGGCAATATATTGTCTTTTTAGATAGTGATGATGTGATTAATTTTAATCATTTATCTTCATTGTATAAGTTTGTTAAGGAAGATAATATTGATTCTGCATTTGTTAAAGGTGTTAAGTTAGATGATAATGATAAGCTATTTGATTTTGAGGTAAATAGATTCGATTCTCTTCTTTCATTGGCTAAAGAGAAAAAAGGACTTATTGAATCAAGTGACTTGATTAGAATGGAGCTTACAATGGAGATTCCATTCTCATTTGTTTTCTTAATCTATGATAAGAAGATCATTAATGATAATGAATTGTGGTTTAATGAGGATTATGCTTATGGAGAAGATACTGATTTTGCATTGAGATATCTTTCACATTGTGATAATGTTAGAATAGTTGACAGATACACTTACTTTTATTATCAAGAAGATGATTCAATTACCCATACAAGTTCCCTTAATCGTTTTGAGTCTATAGGATTGTTTGATGACTTGTACAGTTATTTTATTGATTTAGGATTCAATGATCTTGCAGATGTCTTGTTTTATAATAGGATACCTAAGTTTATCTTTGGGAATATGAATTATTTCTTTAAGAATGGATTCAGTAAGGATGATGTATTCAATAAGATGGATGAGCTTGGTCTTTTTGATAGATTAAATGCTTTTAAGCCTTATACAAAAAGAGATAGGAAGTTTAAGTTAAAGGTTAAATTGTTTTTAGCAAATCCAAGCATATACTATAAACTTTGGATGAAGTTTAAGAAATAATTAAAATCTTTAAAAATAGTTTTTTTTTTTAAATTATGGATTTTTAAGAAAATTAGGTATTATTTTTTTTTTAAAAAAAGAAGTTTTAGATAAATATATAAATTTATCTAAATCTAATATCTTTTAATTGGTCTTTAGTAGCTTTTTCAGCATCTTTTAGGTAATGATTACAGACGTCATTAACTTCGCCTATTTCTCTAACCTCTCCCTTGTCAATCCAAATTGCCTTATCGCATAATTGTCTAATTTGTGGGATGGAGTGAGATACAAGAAGCACTGTAGTACCACTGTCCATTAATGATCTTATCTTATCGCTACTTTTCTTTTGGAAGTTTACATCTCCAACTCCAAGAACTTCATCGATAATAAGTATGTCAGGTTCTACTATGGTAGCTATTGAGAATCCAAGCTTTGCCAGCATACCTGATGAATAGTTCTTCACTGGAAAATCGATAAATTCTTCAAGTTCAGAGAATTCCACAATCTCATCATATTTGGATTCAAGGAACTTTTTGCTGTATCCCATAATCGCTCCATTTAGATATATGTTTTCTCTACCTGAGTAATTATGGTCAAATCCTGCACCTAGTGCGAGTAATGGTGAAATTCTTCCATAGGTTTTAACTTCTCCCTCTTCTGGAGGGTAAATTCCTGTAATTACATTTAAAAGAGTACTTTTACCTGCACCATTGTAACCTATGATTCCTATCTTTTCACCTTTGTAAATATTGAAATTGATATTTTTTAAGGCTTGGAATTTGGTTACATTTCCTTTATTACGTTTTAGTGTACGTATGAATAATTCCTTAAGGTTATCTATTTTTTCTGTAGCAATCTCAAAGCTTAAGGATACGTTCTTCACTTCAATACATAATTCCTTTTCGCTATCTGGAATAATGCTAGATATGAGTTCATCCACATTTTTATGTGGCTTTTCTTCTTTTTCTTTGTGTTCTGGTTTTGTTTCTTGGCTTTGTTTTTCTTCTTTTTGAGCGTGTTCAGGTATTATTTCTTCTGTTTTATTAGTATTAGATTCATAAGTGTCTTCTTTAGTTTTTTGAGGCATAGCTTTTTTTTCTATGTCCCTTAATGTTTCTTCAGCTTCACTTTCAGACATATTGTATTTATTTATCAATTCAAGTTTTGCTCTTTTTCTCTGCTCGGAAATGGTATTCTCATTTGAATAGTCGTTAACTTGTCTTTTATGTTCAGGGGTTATTGGTTCATCATGTTCATCCCAATTGATTGATTTTTTAAATTGCGGTTTTTTATTTCTTATACTCATATAAATCCCCCTAGAATTTTAAGGTAAGTTTCTTATCGTATTTTTTGAATATGATTATTCCAAGTACGAACACTATTAAGGAAAGGAGCACTAAATTAATCATATTCATTCTGCTTGGGATTGCTCCGTATATTGCTAGGATTCTGAATTGATCTATTACCCAAAAGATAGGGTTTAATATCATATAACTGTGGAAAGGTTCAGGAATGATGTTCATAGGGTAAAATATTGCAGAAGCATACATTACCATCAATGTGATTACGCCCCATAAATGTTCAATATCTGAGAAATAAACGCAAAGGACCGCTAAGATAAATCCTAAACCAGTAACTAAAATTATTAATGAAGCTATTGGAATAATTGATATTATTGATTCTAATGGGTGGAATGGAGCCCTAGTTACAATCATCACGCCAATTAAGATTATTAATGTAATAATGAAGTTAATAAATTCTGATATTACTCCTCCCAATATAAATATGTGTTTTGGAGCTGCAGTTCTTTTTAAAATGTTTTTATTTCCTTTCAATGATCTCATACATACATTAGTTGATGCAGTGAAGAAATCGAAAATGACCTTTCCAGATAAGAAGTAAACTGGATAGTTTTCAATGCTTCCACCAAAAAGGTTAGAAAAGATTATTGTCAATATAATCATTATTAATAAAGGTTTAAGAATACTCCAAAAGATTCCGAGTACAGAATCTTTATATTTTGCTGCAAAGTTTTTCTTGACTATTTCTTCTAAAAGAAACAGTTCATTCTTATTTATTATACTCATAGAACCCACATATTCCTTTCATAAATTTTAGAATTTTTTCTAAACAATATCTTATATATATTTATTTTTCATTCTATATATTATTTAATAAATTTAGTTATTTGACTGAATAAACTTTATTTTTTAATGTACGTAAATCAATTATTCATCGATTAAATTATTTATATAATAATCATCAAATAATAAACTATACTTTTTTTAGGTGTATTTATGGTTAGTGAATTTACAGTATTTGGTTCCTGTACTTGTAGGGATATATTCAACAGCACTTTAAATGAGAACTACAAGGACTTTTATCATATTGGAAAAACTGGAATCAGAATGTCCTTTATCAGCATCATGCAAGATCCTATAGAATTTGATGAGGAATCTGTAATTATTCAACCTCAAAAGGGAAAAAACATTAGTTTCACCATTTGGATAAAGGATGACTTTAAAAAATGGTTTTTAGATGCTCTTAAGGAAGAAAACTTTGAATACATTTTGATAGACACTTATTATGACACTAATTTCGGTGTTGTAGATATTGGTGAAGGCAGGTTTGTCACTAATAATGTCCGTTTGAATGAGACTCCTTTTTATAAAGATCTTGAATATAGGCGTGTTTTAACAATTATGGATGATACTGAAGAATATTTTGAGCTTTGGAAGAAAAGTTGTGATTTATTCTTTAAGTTTTTAGAAGAGAACTGCCCAGACCTTACTGTGATTCTCAATCCCAGCAGACATGTTTACAGAATACTAAAAAAGGATGGTTCTATTGTTGAAGACCCTAAATTTAAAGCCGATTGCGCTAAGTATAATCCATATCGAGATATGTTTGATGAATATATTCTAAAGAACTTCGATGTGGAGGTTCTTGAATTTGATGAGAACAC
>ONYG01000186.1 GCA_900321995.1 uncultured Methanobrevibacter sp.
AAAATAAAGTAAAAAAAATAGAATAAAAAAAGAATTAATTAAAAAATAAGAAAAAAAACAAAATAAAGTAAAAAAAATAGAATTAAAAAGAAAAATAAAAAATAAAATTATTCTTCTTCCTGATAAGAGCCATTATACTCTCCAGAACCTTCAACTGGAAATACTACAGCTTGAGCTATCCTATCCCCAGATTTAATCTTGTATTCAAAATCCCCATGATTATAAATCATAAACATCAAGGTTCCATAGAATCCAGGGTCTCCAACTGCTGTTTGAACAGAAATAAAAGACCTAAGCAAAGTTGAGCGAGGCAAATACAACATGGTATATCCCTTAGGAATCTTTACCTTACGCTTTATGCTTGCCAAATATGCAGTATGAGGTTTTAAAGTGTAGATTGGACCTTCCAAAGCTTCAATTTCAGGAAGATTTTTCTCATTGTCTATCAATGAGCCTCCAGACTTTTGCATGAATATCTCATCTAATTCCAAATCGATTCCAGATGGCTGCACCAAATCCTCAAAGTCTGGAAAGACCTTCTTAAGTTCAATTTCACCAAGCATCACATCACCTATTAAAAAATTATATTATGCAATGATCTTTTCATTATTGGGTCTTATTAATGGTCCCATTACCTAATGAGAATGTCAATTGAGCGCTTCCATCAGGATTTTGCTTTAAGTCACTGCATTGAGGATTTAACTCTGCAAGCAATCCTTTTGCTGATTCAGCATCCATAAAGTGAGGCAAGTAATTGCTTATTATTGTAGGATAAAGGGTCACTGTACAATTTTCTCCAACCAAGTCAAGATTTAGGAAGTAAGACCTGTGGGTAGCAGGATTTGACTGGTCGAATATGAAATTACCTAAATTATAGAAAATAGGTTTTCCATTATACATCTCCACTCCTTGAGTAACGTGAGTGTGAGCGCCTATTACAATATCTGCACCTGCATCAATCAGTTCATGTGAAATCTTTATCTGATTATCATTAGGACTTCTGCTGTACTCATTTCCATAATGCAAGTAAGCAACGATAATGCTTGATCCATTTTTTCTAGCTTCTGTTACCTGCTTTTGAGCAAGTTCTGAATCATAAGCGTTAAAACCTGATGAGTTTACAGTTGCAGGAGGCATGACACTAGCATATTCTGCAAAATTATCTGCATCCATATAGTTTAGGAAAGTGACTTTCCTATCTCCTTTCTCTATGACTACAGGCTCTGATGCTTGAGCCAAGTTATCTCCAGCACCCATTACATGGATTCCAGCATCCTTTAAGTTTTTAATACTTTCATCCAAACCTTCTTGACCATAATCCAATGCATGATTATTGTCCTGAGATGCCACTACAATATCATTGGCTTCAGCAAGCAAATGAACATATTTTGGATCAGCCTTTAGCGGAACATCTCCTTTTACAGGATTTGATGAAGTGGTCACCGGGTTTTCAAAGTTCACAAGCAAAATATCTGCTGATTTTGTCACATTTTCCACAAATCTAAATGGACTTTCTCCAGAGTCCAAGACTGCAGGCATCTTACGACCAAACATCACATCACCTGTTACGGCAATGGATAAGTCATCACTGCCTAAATTATAGCTGGAATTGTCTGAGAAACTTAAGAAAGTTCCTATGATGGCCAAAGCTCCAACAATAATTAGAATAATCAATAAAATAGTAAACAAGCTTCTCCTATTCATAACATCACTAAAAATTTTATTATATAATATATATGAAACCTTATTAATAATAAATTTTTATTATAAAAATTAATCGCCTTAAGTTTATTTTAAAATCAAATATTTTATGGATTGTAAAGAAAATTAAAAAATATGGCAAATCAAGTGAAAAAAAAGATAAATAAATTTATAATATGAAAAATAAACTAAAATAAAAAGGATGTGTTAAAATGCCTGTTATAAGAATATCTGGAAATCCAAATATAAGTTTAGAAACTAAAAGAGAAATGGTAAAAAAAGTAAGTGAAATTGTAGCAGAATCATACAATTTACCTATAGAAGCAATTACAGTTCTTGTTGAAGCTTTTGAAAGAGAAGACATTGGTGTAGCTGGAGAACTCTTAAGCGATAGGGAATAAAATAATAATAAAAAAATCAATATTAAAAGAAATAATAAAATAATAAAATTAATAAAATTAATTAAAAAATAAAAATAATAAAAATAATAAAAATAAACTTTTAAATAGCTAAATTTAGCTATTTTTATCTTTTTTTATAAATCAACAATACTAGAAAAAGTAATTCTTTATTGGCTAAATCAACCTATCTAAAAACTCTTTTTCACTTAATAAAAACTTTTTCACATAATCAAAGAACAACTTATTCTCATCACTATCTTCCAAATCAAGATTAAGCAACTCTTCTATGTTATTAATATTGTTTTGATGAGGAATCATATATTGGTTCAATACAAACCCTGGCAAGTGAGATCTATTTTCATCTATCCACTGAAGAAAAATATCTATGGATTTTCTATAATCCTCACTGTTCAATATGTCTTTGATGAAATCCAAAAAGTTTTCATTAAATTCATTAGAAACTTCACTATTTTGATAAGTTGATATGTACTCCCTAATTACAATTGGTATATTAT
>ONYG01000187.1 GCA_900321995.1 uncultured Methanobrevibacter sp.
AAAAATAGTATTTAGGTAGTGGGAAAATGGAATTTAACGACCCTGCATTAGAACATTTAGTAAACAAGATTACAGTTGCATTAAATGAAAACAATAAGGAAGATGCAGCTTATTATATGGACATCATCATAGAAAAATACCCTGAAGTTGCAAATATCCTAATGAATTCCATTGAGTTTCAAAACATAATGGCTCAAAATGAAGAGGAAGAAGGTGCAGAAGCAAGTGATGAAGGAGATGACTTTGCAATTAAACCTGGAAGCGGCATGGAAATTGATGAAGAGAAAATCATCAATGACATGAATGCAATGTTGGATGTAGAACCTACAAACGCTCAGGAATTCATTCAAAAGGGAACTGTATTGACAGTTACTGAAGAGTATGAAAAGGCTTTAGAATGTTTCAATAAGGCTTTGGAATTTGATGAAAATAAGCTTTCTGCATTGATTTCCAAAGGAAATGTCCTTGAACTTATGGAAAGGTATGATGAAGCGTCTGAAGTATATGAAGAGGTTATGAACCTTGACGTTGAAGAGGTCTATGACCTAATGAGCCAAGGATACATTCTCGAAGGAAGCCAAAGATTTGAAGAAGCTTTAAAAACATATGATAAAGCTCTTAAAAAAGAAAGAAACAATGCAAACATATTATTCTTAAAAGGAAGCTGCCATATTAAGCTTAAGCAATACCCTAAAGCTATCAACACTCTTGAAGAGGCTATAGAAAAGTATAGCAACAACCCATATGAAACCATCTTTGAACTTGAAAACGCTTATCACAACAAAGGTGTTGCATTACATGCAATAGGCGAAGACGACGATGCTCTTGAAGCATTCAGCCTTGCTTTAGGATTAAACCCTGAATATTACTACTCATACTACGAAATCGGAATCATCCAAGAAGACAGAGAAAAGTATGAAAGCGCATTAAAGAACTATGAAAAATTCTTGGAATATGACAATACCGATTCTGAAGTTGTTGAAGCTAAAGAAAGAGTAGAAAAAATATTAAAAGAATAAGCTTTAAAAAAAGATTTAAATTATTATAAATTATTTAAAATAGTTTATAATAATTTTTTTTATGAATAATAAAATAGTTCGTTGAATATAAAACTATTATTTGAATTAATAAAAAAAAGGCCATACAAACATAGCCCTACAAAAATTTTGGTCAAGGTTTTTGAGCCGAAGGCTCAAAAAGCTTGGCTACATTATACTAGGCGCACTTACACCTAAAATGTCAAGAGAGTTCTTAAGTGCAATTCTAGCCTTTTCAACCAATAAGAGTCTTGCATTTTCAACATCAGATCCTATAACCTGTTCAGACTTATAGAACCTATTGAATGCACCAGCCAAGTCTTGACAGTATTGTGCAATTGGATGAACCCTTCTGATTTTAGCAGAGTCTTCAATCAAGCTTGGGAACTTAGCAATCAATTTGACTAGCTCTTTTTCATTATCATTCAAGGACCAGGTTTCCTCGACTTCAAGATTATCTAAGTCAATGTTGTTTTCCTCTTGAGCTTTCTTAAGCAATTTGCAAGCTCTTGCGTGAGCGTATTGAATTGAAGCGCATCCTCTCTCAAAGCTTAAAGCTTCATCCCATTTGAAGGTTATGTGTTTTTCAGGGGATAATCTTGCAATGTAGTATCTGATAGCTCCAATACCAATCTCTTCAGCAATCTCATCTACAAGTTCCTCATCAATGTCTGACCTTCTGGAGAGGATTTCCTCTTTAGCTCTCTTTACAGCCTCATCCATTAGCTCATCCACTGAAATGAATACTCCTCTTCTTGTGGACATGGAACCTTCAGGCAATGTGATGAACTCATAGAAGATTACTTCCATCTTATCGCTGTTTGGCTCAATCTCTTCAAGAATCTCAAGGGCAAGCTCAACTTGTCTTGCTGCAAGCTTATGGTCAGAGCCGAATATGTCAAGAATGATATCACAGTTTTTAGATTTGTAAATGTGATATGCAATATCCCTTGTAGAGTATAATGAGGTACCGTCAGCCCTTCTTAATACAAGTTCCTTAGGAATGTCGAATTCGCTTAAGTCAAGGTATAATACTTCACCTTGCCTTGCATAGCCAATGTCGATTAACTCTTGGGTAAGATTATCAACAATACCGGTTCTTACGAATTGGCCTTCCCAAACAAATGCATCATGCTTGACGTTCATTCTTTTCAAGGTTTCCTTTACACCTTCAAGACAGCTATTTACAGCATATTCAAACTTCTCATCAAGTTCGCTTGGACCGCCTTCATATTTTCTGATTGTTGCATCTACACCTTCTCCAAGGCTTTCATCCTCATTGATCATTTGATTGACCTTGAAGTAAAGCTCTCCAACCTTATGGTCTATCTTTTCAGATGGCTGGTCTTCAAGCTTTAATCCATGCTCTTCCATACCGTAAACGATCATAGCCAATTGCCTTCCCATATCGTTAACATAATATTGGGTGTCCACATTGTATCCTGCCTTAGTCAATAATCTTCTAAGGGAGTCTCCAATGACAGAGTTTCTGATATGTCCAATATGCAATGGACCGTTAGGGTTTGCTGAGGTATGTTCTAAAATGATCTTCTCATCAATAGCTTCCAATTGACCATAATCCTCATCTACAGAATCAAGCAATTGCTTTGCAAAAATGTCATGGTTAATAAAGAAGTTAACATAAGGTCCAGTAGCTTCCACCCTTTCAAATATTTCAGGAAGCTCGATATTTTCAACAATTTCTGGAGCAATTAAATTAGGAGCCTTGCGAAGCAATTTAGCTAATTGGAAAGAAATAGTACTAGCTAAGTCACCTAATTCAGGATTAGGTGGAAACTCCATTTTAATTTCCTCTTCAAATTCACAGTCAAAACTTTCAACTGCTTTTCTTAAAGCCTTTTCAGCTTCAGTCTTAATTTTAAAATACATTTAAACACCAAGAATATAATAAGATTAATAATAATTGAATTTCTTAAATAGCAAGTCAAGGATGAATTTGTTATTAGATAATTCATCGAATCTTCTATTTGAGAATAATTTTTAAAATAAGTATTGAAAAAACTTAAATCTTGAAAAAAATTTTAATTAAAAATAATTAAAATAACGATTAATTAAAATTATAGTTAATAATCAAAATGCTATTTTAATTATTTGAAAAATTAAAATAAACTAAGGTAATACATTAGAGACCTTTAAACCATAAAGTGATATATCCTATTTTAGGAATAATCAATGGAGTGTCACCAAATGTAACAACACGATCTGTAATCTGTTCTGGAGTTACCCAATAAGGGTCTGACTTATTGTTATTGTCACCCCTAATCTCATAGCATAAAGTGCCGTTTATCTCAGCAGTATTGATTACCCTGTGGATAACTGGACTGTCATACCATACTGCATCATAAACAACAATGTCTCCAACTTGAACGTCATGTGGATCGAATTCATGTATTCCAAGTAAATTAGCCTTTTCAATTACTACTATATCTCCTCTATACATTACAGGTTCCATACTGCCTGATACAACTACATTCAAGTGTTGTGCAGCAATGAGAACAATTATAATAAGTACGATATAAATAGCAACTTCTTTCATATCAATTGACAAAATAACACCTTACTTATTTTTAAAATATTAATTTGATAAATATTAGATTATAAATAGCCGAATAAAGAGTTGTATATAATTTAATCAGCATTTATAAGCGTTCTATAAAACTATATAAACAGCTGTTAGACAGCATATTAATATATAATATAACTATTATCTTTTATAAAATATTTAAATTTAATCCACAAGCTTTTTGGCCTTCGGCCAAAAACCTTGACCAAAATTTTTGTAGTGCTACGTTT
>ONYG01000192.1 GCA_900321995.1 uncultured Methanobrevibacter sp.
AAATATGGCTAGAAAATATGGAGATAGAACTTTAGAAGTTCATGCAGGTCAAGAAGAGGCTGATCCGGCTACTGGCTCAAGAGCAGTGCCAATCTACATGACCAGCTCATATGTATTTGATGACGCTCAATATGCAGCAGACTTATTTGCTCTTAAGGTGCCTGGAAACATTTACACAAGATTAAATAACCCTACAAGCGAAGTGTTTGAAAAGAGAGTTGCAGCTATTGAAGGTGGGGTAGGCGCATTAAGTCAAGCAAGTGGTATGGCAGCAATCACCCTTGCTATTTTAAACATTGCTCAAGCTGGAGATGAGATAGTCTCTGGAGATAACCTTTACGGCGGTACCTATAATTTATTTAGATCCACATTAAAGAAATTCGGAATAACCGTTAATTTTGTTGATTCCCAAGATTTGGAAGCTTTTGAAGCTGCAGTCAATGATAAGACAAAAGCAATTTACTGTGAATCAATAGGAAACCCTAAATTAGATGTTCCTGACTTTGAAAAATTAGCTGAAATCGCTCATAAGAATGATATTCCTTTGATTGTAGACAATACCTCTGCAATAGGAATGGTAAAACCTATTGAACATGGTGCAGATATTGTAGTCCACTCTGCAACTAAAATCATCGGAGGACATGGAACTTCCCTTGGAGGTTGTATTGTAGACAGCGGTAATTTCGATTGGACAAACGGCAAGTTCCCAGAATTCACTGAACCTGATGAAAGTTATCATGGTTTGATTTATACAGAGACATTTGGTAATGCGGCTTATATCACTAAGGCTCGTGTACAAATGATGAGAGACTTAGGTACATGCATTAGCCCATTTAATTCATTCATGCTCCTTCAAGGACTTGAGACAATGTCCTTAAGAGTTAAGCAACACTGTGAAAACGCTTTGGAAGTCGCTAAATTCCTAGACCAACATGAGCTTGTATCTTGGGTAAACTATCCTGGTCTTGAAGACAATCCTAACCATGGAAACGCTAAAAAGTATTTGAATGGCAAATATGGATGCGTACTTGGTTTTGGTATTAAAGGTGGAATAGAAGAGGGCAAGAAGTTCATTGAAAACGTTGAGCTATTGTCTCACCTTGCTAATATCTGTGATGCAAAAACATTGGTAGTGCATCCTGCAAGCACAACCCATTCTAACTTGACTCCAGAAGAGCAGGAATCCACTGGAGTAACTCCTGACTTTATCAGAATGTCTGTTGGAATTGAAAATGTTGAAGACATTATTGCAGATATTGATCAGGCTTTAAGAAAAGCTGTTGAATAGAAATAGTATTATTAAAAAGAGTAGAGGGTAAAACCTCTATTAATTTTTTCTTATTTTAATTTTTTTTGATGTAAAAATATTTTTTCTTTTTTTATTTCTGATGTATTATCTTTTATAATACGTATTATGGATTGTAATATGTATCATATGTATTATGTTTTGTAATATGTATTATGGATTGTAATATGTATCATATGTATTATGTTTTGTAATATGTATTATCTTTTATAATACATTTAAAAAATAAATTTAAAATCATTTTAAAAAAAGAAAAATAAAATAAAAGTGATAATCAATATAAAAAAATATTTTATGGTGTTTGATTAATTTAAATAATTTAATAGAGCTTTTGACCAGTGTACTCATTTTCTTCAGTGTATACCCTAATTAAAGTGTCTACAGTATCAGCATACATTAGCCTATATCCAATGGCACCACCAAATTTACTTTCCACATTATTTAAAGCCTTGTTTGCACCAGGGCTTCCATTGTTGATTATATACCACATTCCATGAGGAGTGTAAATAAACAATTCTCCATAGCCGTCTTCTGCACCATTCTTAAAGCTGTCGCTTGGATCATATATCTTAGTGGAGTGGATAACAAGTCTGCTTAAGTCTTGCTTAGGTTGGGTTCCGCTTTTAAAGAGCATATTAAGCCAGTTATAGCATTGGTCCTTAAACTGTACTTTCTTAAGAGGGTCTGACATTTTCTCTTCTATGTTTGCTCGTCTTTTTGCAAGTGTGTTTGTAATTCCAAGAATCTCTTCGACTTTAGGAACATCCTCTTCAAGACATCTGTAGCCTTCTGGACGTCCTGTAACCTTTATATTACCTTCTACAAAGTCCATTCTTTTCCATTTTCTCATATATGGCTTTACCTTTTCCCATTCTTCATCTGGTATTTTCTTATTCAATCCATAAAGGTAGCCATATTCGCATGCATCGAAACATTTGGTTTCTAATTTTAATTCTTTATCATCCATCAAATTCCTCACAAATATTTCTAATCATTTTAATCAATATTAATAGTAACGCTTAACTTCTCTCCACAGGTTGGACAATACTTATCGTTCTTTCTAACCTTAGATCCACAATGAGGACAATCAATCTTGTCTTTGTCTATAATTCCAGTGATAAAGCCTTCTACCTTAAGCTTTCCCTCAAAGACTGTAATCATATTTTTAATTGTTGATATGGAATTATCCAATAGCATGTGATTGATTTGCTCTTCTTTTGAAGCATGAAGAGGCAATTTAAAGAATCTGGCCATTTCAAAGAATAGATCTTCATTGGCCATTGCTGATTTAATATCAGATACATCCCTTTCAATAATGGATAAGGTGTCTTCAATGAACTTGAATGAGTAATTATTGACTAATTCGTCGGTTCTTTCAAATCTTCCAGCAGATTGATTTACTCTTGGGAACTTCTTAAGCAATAATTCAAAAGTAACGGCATCAAGAGCATTCAATTTATTGTATTCGTCTATTTTAAATTCAATTTGCTTGATTTCATAGTCTATTTCGCTATAATTGTAATTAGCAACAATCTTATCAATTATTGCAACCTTATTGTCTTCTATTATTGATAGTTTTTTGCTTAATATCTTAAAGACTTCAGAGTCAAGTTCGTTTAATCTTGCCTTAAATTCATCATCTGGAATGTCTTTTGTGATATCAGAATTAGCATCTGAACTTTTTTCTTTATCTTCATCATCATCTTCAATAATTTCTATTTTAAGTCCATCAGATTTATTGTTTTCATCAGTCTCTTGATTAGGATTATCAGATTCATCACCAATAATCTCAATCTTGAGTTTATCTTTATCCTT
>ONYG01000042.1 GCA_900321995.1 uncultured Methanobrevibacter sp.
TAAAGACTCTATCTCATTATCAATTTCTGTAAGTCTCAATTCACTTACAGGAGTAAAGCCTAAACCTAAAGCCTCATCAAGAGCATGGTCTAAAAGGTCTTGTAACTTTAATCCTTTAGACTTTGCCAAGTCTTTCTTCTCCTTATTTATCTTTACGCTAGTTGTCTCATTAAAACAACCCATAAACATCACCAATAAAAAGTAATTTTATAATTAAAATATCAATATATACAAATAATAGTTTACAAGTTTTGTATATATAAAATTAATGAATTGATAAAAAAGGAATCAAGAAAAATATAATTTGAAAAAAATAGATTATAAAAATATAAATTAAAAAAATCTATAAAAAACCTAATTAAACTAAAAAAAAGATAAAGGCATTTATTGCTCTAATTCAAATAAAAATTAATCAAAAGAATAAAATCCAATTATTTCTCATTTTCATAATCAATAATTGCAAATATCCTTTTGATGCTTGAAAATAAAGTTTCAATAGATGCAGTTGAGGTACTTAACTTCTTAATAGGCTTTGTCAATAATCCCGCATACATAATAAATGCCAATAGAGTTCCTAGCGGAATCTCATTAACGGATAAGAGGTAAATACCTAGCATATAAACAGTTATAGTACTAATATTAGTTAAAAAGGTTGTAACAGGCTCCATAAGATTAGTAATGTTCTTGGATTTGGCATAATAGTCAATTACAGTTTGATTGATATTTTTAAACTCCTTTTCATGGAATGCATCACGATTTGACAGGCCTCTTTCAAAATAGCTCATCATTCGGCCTAAATTCTTTTGATGACCATCATAATAGGTTCTGGATTTAACATCACACAAATAAAAGCAAATGAGATAAACAGGTAATATCACCAGATATACTAAGCTCAATCTAAAGTCTGTCATAACCATTAATATCATTACAAAGACAATCAATATGATTTGCACATAAACTTCACTAAAACGGGAAGAGACGAACTCTCTAACGTTCATCACATCGTTGTTTATTCTAGACATGATGTGGCCCTTTGAATTTTCCTTAATGAAATCTGAACCAATGTTATCTATCTTTCTTATTAAATTCATTCTTAAATTATATGCTACCTTTTCACCCAAAATTCCCATAATCCTCTTTGGAGGTAATTTAAATAAATAGCCTACAGAATATAATAGAAGCAAGAAGGCAAGGTTAGTGTAGATAGCAGGATTAGTAAAACTCAAATCAGCAGCCAATAAATCAGTAGTCTTTCCTGCAAGTTTAGGAGCATAAGCCATAGCCAATGCAGAAATAGTAAGCAAAATCAATGATATTGTTATTTTGGTCTTATCCTCTTTTAATATTCCCCAGAATTTATCGCTGAGCTCTTTTCTCTCAGCCCATATGACTTTTTCTCCATCTGCAATATCTTCCTCAAGAATTTCTATTGTTTTTGGAGTATCACCTGTGCCATTAGATTTTATGATTTTATCTTCCAGATTAAAGACTTCCTCTAAACGGACAGAGGTTGCATATGCACGCGGCCATCTATCAATCAATGCCGGAATAACAGTCAAGGTAGAAATGAAATATGCAATATAGACTAATATAATCAATGAATCAACTACACTATCAGTTTCAAATCCAATGACATATCCGGAAGTAACTAATGCCAATGAAATCAAAACAATAAAATATAAACCCCACATTAAGAGAGGCCCAAGGTAATATTGGCTTAAAATATACTTGACGTTTTTATCATAGGAATTCTCACATGCATCTTCATATTTGGCTTCATAGTCCTCTTTTTTAAATGGAATCCTGCCGGCTATATCACTGATTTTAGTTAGGAATAAGAGATTTAGATTTCCGTATGTCTTTTTAGCTCTGAAAAATATTTTTACAATCTGTTTCATTCTAAAAATTATGATCATTGAAAGAATGCCAACAATTACTAAGAAGAATATTGCATAAGTCCCATCAATCAATGCTATCTCATATACAACCGCTATGAATGTAATGGGAATCAGTATTAATTGTTGGAGGATTATCACAATAAATCCCTGTTCAGAGAACATACCTCTAGTTGACCGTGTAATTAGCCCTGACATTTTAAATTGGCTAATTTCCTCATCAGGCAAGTTCATCAGAATATGAAAGATTTTCTCACGGACAGTATATGCTGCATTTGAAGCCACCCTTGTTGAGAGGAAAGAAACAACATAAAGGGCAATCATTGAAATGATTGTATACAAGAGCATATATAATCCAGATTTGAAAAGCAAATCGGCATTCTGATTCTTAACTCCATCCAAAGCCACACTGAACAAATCAATTATTTCCATCTGAAAGAAGGTCTGAATGATTATTAATGCAAAAATAACTAATATTGTTTTCCATTGGAATTTTAATGTGACGCTCAAAAACTTTCTCATATAAATACTTTACTATTTTTTAATAATAAAATTTACCATAATAGTCATGAAACATAAAAAATTAGAATACATTAAAAACTAAAACTAAAACTAAAACTAAAACTAAAAAAAACTAAAAGCTATAAAACTATAATACTATAAAAACTATAAAAACAATAAAAGGAATATTATAATATAGAAATATTAAAAAATCAAAATAAAAAAACCATCATTTAAATTAAAAATACATCCCACCAAATAAAAGCAAAAAATAAAACTATTAAAATTATCATATCCGAAATCAATTAAATTAAAGATACTATGTTAACTATAAAAATTCCAGTGCAAAATATAGAGGCAACAAGACAAATTGTGCTAAAAAACAAAATTATTGACCATGACTATAAGATCAAAATCGAAAATGGCTATGGACATATCCCAATTAAAGAAGAAACAGACAAGGATAAACTCTCTGAAATTATAGATGAAATAAAAGAAGAGTTAATCAAGCAAAACGAGAACTTTACAATCGAACTTGTTGATTTAAGCCAAGAAGAAGACCTTGAAACTGTCAAACGCTATCCAAGAAGCATTACAGAACTTCTTAAGGACAAACTTAATGAGGATGAAATCGAAGAATTAAAGAAGTCATTCGATATAATTGGAGATGTGGTTATTGTAGAGATTCCAGAGGAACTTCAAAATCATAAGAAAGATATTGGAGAGGCAACACTCCGCTTTACCAAACGAAAGACTGTCTATATGAAGAAAAGCGCTGTTGAAGGAATTACAAGAACCAGACAGCTTGAGCTTATTGCAGGAGAAGACAATCCAATAACAATTCATAAGGAACATGGAACCAGACTAAAGTTAGATGTTAAAAATGTCTATTTCTCACCAAGACTTGCAACTGAAAGAAAAAGAGTCCGGGAAGCAACAAATGATGGAGAGGAAATTCTTGACATGTTTGCAGGAATTGGACCATTTCCTATAGTCATAGCGAAAGAAAAGAGTGTCAACATAACTGCAGTGGATATAAATGAGTATGCAATCAAGTACCTAAAGGAAAATATCAAGTTAAATAAGTTGGCTGATAATGCTCACATCACTCCAATCTGCGGAGACACTAATGAAGTTGCATTAAATGAATTGAAGGGCAAGAAATTCGATAGGCTAATCATGAATCTTCCAGGATTAGCTCCGGAATTCTTAGATTTGGCTGTATCTCTTTGTAAGGATGGAGGAGTTATTCATTATTATGAATTCTCAGACGGATTTTCACAAGGAATTGAAAGAGCACAAATTGCTTGTGATAAGCAAAACAAGGATGTTGAGATATTGAATACACGAAAGGTCAAGTCTTCAAGTCCAGGAATGTGGCATGTTGCTATAGACTGTAAGGTAACTGATAGGAAATAAACAAAAACAGAAATTTAAAATATGAAAAATAGCTTTAAAAATAATTAAAAAAAGAAATAGTAAAATATAGTAAGTATAGTAAAATATAGTAAAATAAGTAAAAATAAATAAATATAAAAAAAAGAAATGATTTAGAAAAGATCCTTAAAGTCTTTTTCTAAATTATTTAAGTCAAAAACACCTTTTTCTGTAATTACACCAGTGATCAAATCCTTTGGAACTATATCAAAAGCAGGGTTTATGACTTCAGTTCCTTCAGGACAGATTCTTGCACCACCATAGTAAATAACTTCATTTGGATCTCTTTCCTCAATTTCTGTATCAAAAATGGAAATCTCCTTATCAAATGTGCTGAATGGAGCAGCCACATAAAAAGGAATGTCGAATCTTTTTGCTGCAAGAGCCACCATAAATGAACCTATCTTATTTGCAACACCATCAAAGGCAACCCTATCTGCACCGATTACAACCTTATCAATCTTTCCGATTGACATGAGATAACCGCTTGCAACATCAGGAATAAGCTTTACAGGAATTCCTTCCTGTTGCATTTCCCATACACTAAGGCTTGCACCTTGACCTCTTGGACGGGTCTCATCACAGATGACCTGAATGTCCTTTCCCTGATTGAATGCAGAGCGGAAAACACCAAGAGCAGTTCCATAGTCAACACAAGCAAGTGCACCTGCATTACAGTGGGTCAAAACAGTGTCTCCATCATCGATTAGCTTAGCACCATTTTCTCCAATAGCCAAATTGGTGTTAATGTCTTCACGAGCCATCTCATTTGCTTCCTTTAGGAAGTCTTCAGATTCCATGACCCTATCCACTGCCCACATAAGGTTTACAGCAGTAGGTCGTGCATTCTTCATTTCAATAGCTGCCTTTTCAACATCTTCCCCATGGATTTGAGCAAGAGCCATACCGAAAGCAGCTGCAACTCCAATAGCTGGAGCTCCACGAACATTCATATCCTTGATTGCAGTTATTACTTGCTTGTAATTGCTGCAGTAAACATAAGTTAACTCATCTGGTAATTTAGTTTGATCTATAAGCTTTAATCTATTGTCTTCCCATTCCACTGTTCTCATAATATCACATATAATCTTAATAATTAAAATAAAATGAATCAATCATTTGATAATTTATTATACAATAAGATATTGGCCCTTTTTAAATAAATAGATTATTGTAAAATAATAAAAATAGAAATAGAAATGATAAGAAAAAATAAGACAAGATTAAAAAGAGCAATAAAAACAAAAAACAATAAAATAGTGAAAAAAAATAATAAAAAGTCTCAATTTTTAAAATTAATTAAAAACTGAGATTCAAATTAAATCTAGAAATGAGATTGTGGAGCATTACCAATATGATGGTCTTCATGCTTTTTACCAGGAATACCATAAGCGTCTGCTCTGCATTGAGTACAAGCTCTGAATACTGGAAGGTATTCTTCCACTTCACTTCTAGCCTTTTCAATTTCCATACATCCAGGCCTTGGATAATCTGCCATCTTATTCAATGGGATTAAAGGAAGCACATTTACAAGGTCTGCACCGCATTCCTTAACTGTCTTAGCGATTTCAGGAATGTGCTCATCATTCAAGCCAGGAATAAGAACGATATTAACTTTAACGACAACCCCAAGGTCTGTGATTCTTTTGATTCCTTCAAGCTGATTTTTACAGAGTATTTCTGCAGCTTCTTTTCCTTTATAGACTTTTCCTTCATAGAATATGAATCCATAAACATCCTTTCCGATTTCAGGATCTACTGCATTTACTGTTACAGTTACAGTGTTTACGCCAAGCTCTGCAATCTTATCAGCATACTTTGGAAGCAAAAGACCATTGGTACTCATACACTTGATTAAATCTGGTTTTGCTTTATTGATTTTTTCAAAGAATTCAAAGGTAGCCTCATTAGCAAGTGAGTCACCTGGACCTGCCACACCTACAACAGTGATTGCACTATCCTTAGTTACATTCAATACATGTTCAACTGCTGCATCTGCATCCATAATTGAACCTGCAACACCAGGCCTATCTTCTTCAGTGTTAATTGATCTGATACAGAAATTACATCCAATATTACATTTTGGTGCTATAGGAACATGGACTCTTCCAACCTTGTCATGCAATTTTTCATTATAGCATGGATGCACTTTTGTAATATGAGCAAATTTTGAGCCTTTATGTTCTCCTCCACAGCTTATGTCTTTGCTAGTCATATTATTACCTCAAACGATTAATTTTATTGCTTAAATTATGATTAAACTTAAGTTAATGAAATTACCAATCCATAAAATTTAAGCAAGGGTTTCATTTTCTCCAACATATGATTAAATTAAAATAAATTAAATCATTACAAATAATTTTAAACAAATTAATTACTAATTAATTAATCAAATCATTAATGTACACACATCAAAAAAACATTTAATGAATCAATTGATTAATTAATGACTTCAAATTGGTTATAACTATTGTTATTAAAATACTAGTATTTAAGTATTTCTATTTATTTTTATTAAATACGAACAAATTTTAAGATAATTACGAACTGTTTTAAAAAAATAATTTTAAAAGAGAAAAAATCTTAAAACATTCAAATAAATAATAAAAATTCTAAAGATTAATTTAATAAAATCTTTAAAAATGAATTAAATAAATATTAAAAAAATATAAATGATTATGAAAATAAAAGAAGAGGATTGAAGATTAATCCCAAGTTTTAGGAGTGTTCAATTCAACCATATATCCTTTAGCCTTTTCAATCCATTCATCCTTAATTAGCTCATCAGTAGCCACAACACAGACAATATCCTCTTCAGACAAGTCCCTAATGATTTTAAAGCCTTCAGGAACTATCCTGAATATTGCATCATAAATCCTTCTCTTTAAGTTTTCATGAGGGTCATCTACAACAAGGTCAGAGACTTCATGCGGTCCTTTCATGTGAATAACGTATCTGCTTGGCTGATGAACGTTTTCCCTTCCATTTTCCTTCCAAAGGACTCTTAAGATGTTTGGAAGATAATTCTCATTGTCAATCAAGACAACAGTGGTATCATCATCTGCCTCATAGCTTACTTTAGCAACTTCCTTTAAGGTAATGTGTTGGGAAGTCTTTCGCATTTTGATTGCCATAATGAAACAGACCTCATTCGGATTAACGTAAGCACGCATATCATCTATAGAAGGAGGCAATACCAAATCTTGAAATATTTGCCTAATGATCATATCGTAGACTTCTGCCCCGTCTGGGTCATTTGATTCAATATACATAAAATCACTCTTTTAAAGATAAATAAAAAGCTGATTAATAATAATCACTCTTTTAAAGATAAATAAAAAGTGGAAAATGAATATCCACTCTCAAATTAATAATAAATAACCATCAACAATAGATTATTTATTCATGTCTATTACCCATACCAGATACAAGCAATGCTGCACCTACAGCACCAATGTGCTGAGAGTATTCTGGCACGATTACTTCAATACCACCTAAGGTTTCACTAACTGCCTCAACAAGACCTGAAATCAAACTAGTTCCGCCCACTTGAATTAAAGGTTCACGAATGTCGATTTCCTGTAATTGCTGTTCATAAACTTGCTCAGATACAGAGTGACATGCTGCAGCAGCAACATCTGCTTTAGAACCTCCAGCAGCAAGAGTTGTAACAAGGTCTTGAATACCGAATACAATACAGTAAGAGTGTAGCATAGCTTTTCTCCAGTCACCTTGGACTGCAAGAGGACCAAGCTCTGTAATATCCACATCTAACCTACGTGAAGTCATGTCCAGGAATCTTCCAGATGCACCTGCACAGATACCTCCCATAGTGAAGTTATCTGGAATACCGTTATTTACAGTGATAACCTTGTTATCCATACCACCAATATCTAATACAGTAGCTTCACCTTTTTGACAGTCTGCAAGATATACTGCACCTTTTGCATTTACAGACAATTCCTCTTGGATAAGTTCAGCGCCGAATTCCTGACCCATAGTGAATCTACCATAACCTGTAGTTCCTATACCATCAACATCTTCCCACTTATATCCAGTGCCTTCAAATGCTTCAGCAGCTGCAGTTTGAGCAGATTCAATAATGTCTTTAGTGGAAGTCCAACCAGTACCTATAACCTTGTTGTTTTCCATAAGAACCGCCTTTGTAGTTGTTGAACCTGAGTCAAGACCAAGTGTAAGACCTTCTTGCTTTTCACGAGCAAGAATGCTTCTACGAGTTACAGTTGTAGCTAATGCTTCCATACGGATAAATAACTCATCAGCTTTTGTTCTTTCAGTGAAAGAATAAGTAACTACTGGAATACGAGTGTTATTTTGGATAAAACGTCTTACTTCATTTCTTACAAGTGCTCCTTCAGCACATCTAAAGCAAGTAGCGATAAATACTGCATCAGGCTTACATTTGCCTTCAACAATAGACATAGCTCTTGCAATCATAAGTTTTAAGCTTGAACTTTGAGCAGAGAAACCGAATTTCTCATAAGCTTCATTAATATAATCTAAATCAATTTCAGGAAGAATTATTTCAGCTCCAAACTTGAGAGCTGCCTTTTCAATTTCCTTTTGGATACCACTATATTCAGTACCGCAGGAAACTAATGCAATCTGTACCATCTTACTGCCCTCCTAAATTCTCTTCGGAACTTTCACCAAGAACATTTCCTTCTCCTTCCAAGTCTCCTCCGCCGCCAGGCAAGGAATCTAAAAAGTCCATAATCTGATTTACCATAAGCATGGTTTCATCTTCGTCAGAAGGATAGACAACCTCTAAAACAGGTATGTCCTTTTTACGTAAACAGAAAATTGATAATTCATTTGTTCTTGCACATCCTACACAACCAAAGCCAAATGGAGCTCCATCTACAATGATTGCAGCTTCAGCAGCATCTATAAGTGGCCCAATGATAGACATCCTTCCCCTAACACCAGAAGGCACTTCAATAGCTGCATACTTTAATCCTTTAATAGGGTCTTCCTCTGTAATGTTCATTGGAGGAGAATCAATCTCCGGATCTTTAATCTTTTGTCTAATCTGTTTTTGGAGAGCTAAAGGAGTATGACCTTTTCTCTCAATCAAGTCAGCTAAAATCAATGAATTTGGTGGATAAATAGCTACTTTTACCATAATATCATCCTCATAATAATAATCTAAGAAAACTTTAAACAATCTTTTAATAATAAAATAATTATTTTTTATTTAATCATCATTCCAATGATAAAATAATCAAATCTAAATCCCATATCAAAGTTTTCCTATTCTTTATCGTCCTCACTTTTATTTTCATCTGAAGAATTGTTAGATTCTTCTTTAAAAGAACTTTCTAAAGCTTCTTTAAAGTAATCCACAGAAACAGGTTCTTTTTTCTCGATTTCAACTTCCCTTGGATTTCTTAAAGCTTCTCCAACATAATCAAGAATTCTGAATTCCTTTTCCATTTGGTGGAATCCTTCCCTAGGCCCATACCTATGGCCTCTGCATCTTCTAGGATCCCCTGGAGCAAAACCTCTTTCCTTAGTGAAAATTCCATAAGGATCTAATTTACGAAGCTCTTTTATAGCTTGCTTAACATATTTGTCCTTTCCACTAATCATAGCCCCATAACAGGTCCATTTAATGGTAAGTGGCAAATTCAACATATGCAAGAAATTCACTACTTCACTTTCACTTACATTAGCTTTAGAACTTAAAATAATCATCCTTGTTGAAACTTCAGGGTCCATGTCCTCTTTACCTAAATCGGGAGTTATACATAAATTTGCAGGCATAATTATTCCTCCTCCTCATCATAAACTTCATTAATATAAAGAGTACTTCCATCTTTAAGTTTATTTAAGCCTTCAATATTTCCAACAACCTTACCTACAACGTTAGTAGCGGAAAATGGTTCACCGGTAGGTCCGAAATCAGTACTGTCTGCAGTCCTAATACCAATCAAACCTAAATTCTTACGAGACATGTTTGTAATTCCAATTTCACCAGATTCCATCTTGTCTGTAGGGGTATTCTCAGGAATCAAACCTTTAGACTCCTTATCATCACCATTAAACATGAATAAATTCATATCTGGCACAGCAAAGTAGACCTTTAAGGTACCGACAGGCTTTTCTGCCAAACCAGTGATTTTTTCAAGATACCATCTGGTTCTTGGAGCCTTATCAGTCAACTTAACCTTAAGCAACTCATCACTAGCCAAACCAAATGTAGTGACTTCATTATTTTCCAAAATGTTAATGGTAAACTCAGGTTCTTGGCTTACAATAATAGCATCATCATCTTCAAGACCAGTTCTTATATGCTTAACACCTAAATCTTCAAGATAGTCTTGAGCATCCTTTTGACTCATCATCATAAGCATGATTCTTTCAGGGTCACTTCTGACTGTAATGAAGTCCCCTTCCTTTGCAATGTCAAAGAGTTCCATTCCCTGCTTGACATGTGCAATGTTTGTGTGAGTCTCTGCTCTCACTCTATCTTCCCTATAAACATAAACTCTACCTTTACCTTTACCCTCATTTCTTAATGTTACAGTTCCTCTCTTACGTTCTGTAATTTCTTCCTTCTCTTTAGTCAATCCAGTCAATTCATAGAAACCTACAAATGAATTGGATTCGAAGTTGACCTGAATCCTGTCATTTCTAATTAAAGAGAATAAATGCTCTACAGATGCGGGAGACCTTGGATTAGGTTCAAAAAGAACATAGGTAAATAACTGATTTCCTTCCTCTAAAACTTCATCAAGATTAGATCCACCAGTACTGTCCTTTACAGTGCTGCGCTCAATCACAGGTTGAATATCCAATATTTCATCATCAGATGTTAAAGAGAATAAAGTTTTTCTGCCTCCTATAACCCTTGCAAAGACTCCACGGTCGCTGTATTTAGGAACTCCATATACATTTGAGTGGTCATCCTTTACAAAGATTATGTGAGTCGCTTCCTTAGAGAATCCGGATAAGCTGATTAGGACATCATTATCAAAATAATTGAACTCATCATGAGAAGGTTCAAAATTAGAGATAACCGGACCAATAGCAACTTCATTAGATGATTCCCAGCGAACATTATTAGAGATGAACTTGGAATAATTTTCCTTGAAAAAATCAGTTAAAGGTTTAGATTTTTCAGAAACTTCTAATTCAATGAGAATACTTCCTTTAGGAGTTTTTATCTTATATTTGAGAATATTGCTTTGAATTTCGCTTTCTCCCTTTATAAGACAAACGATACTGCCGTTAGTGTAAGGAGCATTTGAAATTTCAATAGCTTCCTTAATGGTAGATCCTTCAGGAATATTCGCATCTTCTCCATTAATTTTTATTAGCATAGGCTTGCCTCTTTCTTTAATAAATCAAATAATCATTAAAATAGTTTTAAGTATTTCAAATAATATCATTGGTAATTTTAATAATTATACAGTTAATTACAATATTAAAAATGACAATAGCTATTCAATTCAAAATATGTTTTAGAAAATAAACATATCACTTGAATAATCCCAAAAAATAACTAAAATTGCCATTATTTTATATAGTATATTTATTTATATTTTTAATAATATAAAATAGTTTTTAATTAAATTTAGTAATAAAAAAATAGAGATATTTAATAAATTAGACTAGATAAAAAAAATTAAATGAAATTGTTTAAAAAAATCAACCAAATCCATAAAAAATAATAAAAAAACTAAATAAAATAAGAAAAATCAACCATATAATTAATAAATAATAAAAAAACTAAATAAAATAAGAAAAATCAA
>ONYG01000195.1 GCA_900321995.1 uncultured Methanobrevibacter sp.
TAACATTTTGTCCATTCCTTTTGGACCTAAAGTAGTTCTTACAGTTTCTGCTAATACTTTACCTGCTAAGATGTTAGTTCTTTGTGCGTCTCTACCTAACAATCTGTTGGTTCCTTCAGGTAAAATGAAAATAGGTTGTCCACCTTGTGCCATTTTATACACCTCAATTTTTTTAAATAAGTAATATTTTTTTAATAGATAATAAATATAATCTGATTAAATCCATTCATAATGAAACGATGAAATTAATCCAGTTAAATCAAAAACCAACTGCTTAAAACAGTGATTGAAACATAGATTTAACTAAATAAATATTTACTCTATAATAACAATGGGTTTAAAGTAATATATAAATGTTTTGTTTTTATTAAGATTTTTATGATTATTATTAAATTGAATTATTGTATATAAAAAATAAAAAAATATAAACAAAATTATAAAATATTAGAAATAATATAAACAAAAATATAATAAAATAATTTAGTAACAAAAATTTATTAAAAATGAAACTTCCTTTGCAGTTAACAGTTTGAAAAGTGATTAATTGGTAAAAATGAACTATAACATCAAATAGTTTATTTAAGCAAAGTCAATAGTTATTTAAGCAAAAATAACTTTTTTAAACAATAATCAAATAACTTGTTTAAGCAAAGTCAATAGTTATTTAAGCAAAAATAACTTTTTTAAACAATAATCAAATAACTCTTTTAAGCAAAATATATAATAATAGATTTATAAAGTATATATAAGAATCAAGTCTTGAAGGTGAAATTAGATGGATGATAAAATAGAGGATTCCTCAAATTCTTACGACGAATTAGTGGAAAAGTATGAAGAATTAGAATCCTTGAAAAAGGATATACAATACAAAATCCAAAATATTAAAGAAAATGGTGATGAAAAAACCAAAAAAAGACTCAATAAATTGAAATCCCATTATGAAGAGAAAAAAGAGAATTTTGGTGAAATAGATGATAAAAACATTGATCAGACCATTTCAACCCTAAAAAAGATAGATTCAAGCGTCAACTTTTACACCCGCTTCATGAATGCATTTGAAACAGACATTGATATTGATCCTGGAAGGCTAATGGGACTGACAGACGGAATATTCGGAATGGTAATGACTCTTTTAATATTTGGTATGGCATTGCCTGAGACAGCAATAGCGAATCATATAGATTTCACCAATTTTATCATATCCATCGGACCTACTATAGGAATTACAATCGTGAGTTTCATCTTCATAAGCTCATTTTGGATATACCATCATGAGTTCATAAAGATTAAAAATCTGAACATTCTCTACCTTTGGATCAATATATTCTTCCTTGGATCCATCTCATTCATTCCATTTACAACCACTATGATCGGAACCTATTCTGAGTATTTCCTATCTGAAATGATCTTCGGTTTAAATATATTCATAACAGTCCTTCTATTCACTTTAATGTTTTATTATGCTAATAAAAGAGGATTCCTTGAGAATAAGGTTGATGATGAAGAAAGAAAGTATATTTATCACACTTTCATAATAATCATGGGATTGGCTGTAGTTGTAAATCTTTTAGATTATAATATTTCTCCAAAATTTATTTATCTATTCCTGCTTATTCCAATTATCTCAACAATAAGGGAAATAATGTTTAAACTTAAAAAAGGATATAATGAATAGTAAAAGAAGATAATGGCTATAGATTAAAAGCATTATAAATAGAAAAAATAAAAAATATAAAAAAAGTAAAATAGCCAAATATCGAAAATATGAAAAATTATAATTAAAATAAAATAATAAAATTTAAAAAAGAAAAAATAAAGGTTTAAAAAAGAAAAAACTAAATTTATAATCTTCAGAGAAAAAATTAAATTTATTATTCTTCAGGTAAAGGTAGTTTTTTCCAGAAGAATATATCATTTTCTTTTTTAGCCACTTCAACATATCCTTTTCTCTCTAAGCTCTTAAGGATATTCTTAGTATTACCGAATGAAAGGTTCTTAAAAGCAATATCATTTAAAAACTCTTTTACAGAGAGGGTATCCATAGCCTCATCTGGAAGCAAATGATAGATTTGAGATTGGATTGAATTTAGGTTCTTTAACTGAGGAGCGGTAAGCTTATCATAAACTTCCTTGTATTTTTCCAATTCCTCTTGCTGTTTTTTATATTCTTCCAATTCTGACTTGAGTTTTTCTATTTCATCATTAGAATTAGCATCAGATACAGAAGAGGAACTTAAATCAGAACCTTTAGACTTAACTAAATCATCAAAGTTGTCTATTTCAGAATTGACAAGGTCTTCAAAATCAGTGTTTAGTTTCTTTTCCATATTATCTTTTTGAGCATTATCATCAATGCCATCTTCCACTATCTTAAATTTGACCTTATTTTCTTTAGCTAACTCTAATTCTTTCTTAATGTTATTCAATTCCAATAGGGACTTATCATCAGATGATGTTTTATTAACGATAGAATCATTTTCCTGATTTTCCATAAAGCTATTGTCAGACAACTCAAAGAATAAATCCTTAACTTCATTCAAGCGCTTGATTTGCAAGTCCTTTTTAGACAATTCATTTTGAACCTTAACATATTCTTCACGAGAGACTGACTTATCCTTAAGAAGCTGGATTTGAACATCCTTTTCTCTAATGGTAACGTCTCTTGAGTCAAGCTCTCTTTGCAATGCAACAAGATTGTCCTTGTTTACAAGATTATTCTTTAAGTCAATGATGTTCTCGTTTTGTGAAGCGATCCTTTTGTTCAAAGCTTGGATTTCAACATTCTTATCATCAATGGAACTTAATGCATTTGCCAGTTTAATGTTTAATTCATTTGCATTGGTTTTAGATTCATCCAATTGACGTTTTAAATCAACAATATCATTATTTGCAATTTTAAGGTCATTGGAAATGGATTGAATTTCAGTATCCTTAGCAGCAACATCATTTAAGGCAGTCTTTAATTTTAAATTAAGTTCTCCAAGTTCCAATGTTTTGAAATTATTCAATTCAGCATCAAAGGACTCCTTCATATTTGATAAGGAGTCATTCAAATCATTGAGTTCATCAATTTTTCCATTAAGCTTATCTATAGTCTCATCCTTAGATGACAAAAGGTCCTTAGACTTGTTTAAGACATCAATATTTGCATTCAATGAGTTTGTTAAATTCTCTATTTCGAAATCCTTTGAACTTAAATCCTTTTTATGCTGCTCTTTAAGCTCTTCGATTTCATTATTTTTAGCCTTTATATCCTCATCGAATTGGGCAAGGAAATCTGAAAGCTCTAGGCTTTTCTCTTTTAGGTCTTGGTCAAATTTTTCCTTAAGCTCTGTGATTTCCGCTTCCTTAAGTTCCAATTTCTTATCGAACTCGATTTCCAAATCAATTTTTTCCTTATCCTTAAGCTTTAGCTCATCGCCATGCTTAACCTTAAGGTTAGAAATCTCAACATCTTTAGCATCTAAGGCTTGCTTATGCTCAATATTAAGTTTAGATAACTTTTCTTCCTTAATTTTTAAGTCATCATCATATTTAAGTTTAATTTCATCAATGCCACTTTGGAAATTGCTTTTCAAATCATCAAGCTCTTGAGTCTTAGTCTTTAATGAGTCCTCAAACTCTTTTCTTAATGCATCTATCTCCTGGTCCTTAAGCTTTAAGGACTCTTCAGTTTCACTTTTCAATGCATCAAATTCCTCGCTAGACTTAAGTTGACTCTCATTCTCCTTAAGTTTAACAATTTCCATTTTAAGTTTATTAATTTCAAGTAAAGAAGATTTTACTAATTGTTGAAGTCTTTCAGTATCATTGATTGCCATTTTATCACTTAAATATAACTTAATTTAAAGTCAATCTACAAGATTTATAAAAAACTAATGCTAATTATGAACATTAGGATATAATTTTTATAGAAACCTATTGAGATTAATCATTAATTAAAACTATCAATTAAAAATATGTATAAACTGTTATTTAAACTTAATTAATTAAATTAATTAATTTCGATAAAAATACTAGTTTAAAATAAAAAAATAGTATAAAACAATCCAATAATAAAAAATTAAAATGAAATATAGTGGTAATTTGAAGTTTTAGTTAAGAATTGAAAAAATATACAAATTCAAAAATTAGATTTTAAAATAGAAAATAAAAATATTAAAAAAAAGTTAATAAAAAAATAATTAAAAAGATAAAAAGAAGAAAAATATTAAAAAAGGCATCTTAATAAAAAATAATAAAAAACGAAGCCTAATGACTTCAAAAAAGATTAATAATATGGAATCGGCAAAAGCAACTATTCAGCTGCAGCTTCTTCTTCTTTTTCTGCTTCAATAGTTTCAATCTGACTTTCAAACCAAGGAACTAGATCTAAATCTTCTGCACCATATTCTGATTTAGCCTTTTCAACTTCTGCTTGAACATCATCAATAGAGCCTTCTTCAGCTTGCACCAAAATAGAAGCCAATATACAATTTAAATCATTTGAAGCATCTGCTTTCCATTCTTCAATATGTTGTTTCAATTCATCAAGACTCCCATTTTCCTTATTCGCCTTAAATTCAGCATATAATTTTTGAAAAATCAATGCCTTTCCCACTTTTTTTGCTGCACTTTTAATACTCATAATTTCACCACATAAAGACCTTCAATCTAAATTAAAAAGTAATAAATTGCATTAAAATCTTATTAATATTAATTTATTTTTTATTACTTAAAAATCTTTATATTATTCCCTTGTTAATGAAACTAATCCATAGATATTAATTTCATTAAGTATTAACAATGCTAATTAATTTATAAGGCAAATAAAGATATTCTCACTTAATAAAGCATATTAAATTAATTAGAAAAAGAATATATTTATCTATAAACAAAATATACTATATATAAAATTTAATTATTAATTTTCATAAATCGGAGAATCTTACAAAGCAATATTTTTAAAAATTAAACTTATGTGATAATATGGATAAGGCTACAAAGGAACGTTTAGGTGAAATCAGACAAGCACTAAAGAAATACGGCTTCGATGAGATTTTAGGTCAGACTGCAAAAAGCAAGATACGTCGCAGTGACGATGAAGAGTCATCTATACTTTTATTAGATGATGAGATACCTTTAAAATTAAGATTAATGCTTCAGGAATTAGGAACCACCTTCATCAAACTAGGACAGCTCTTAAGTACTAGACCAGATATTGTTGGAGAAAAAATAGCTAATGAATTGGCTAACTTACAAGATGACAACCCTGCAATATCCTATGAAAAAGTCAAAGAGATAGTGGAAAGAGAGCTGAACGGAAATATCGATGAGCTCTTTGAATTCTTTTCAAAGGAACATTTGGCAACTGCATCTATAGGTCAAGTTCATGAGGCTAGATTAGTCACTGGTGAAAGAGTTGCTGTTAAAATTCAAAAGGAAGGAATCACCGATAAGATTGATCTAGACTTAAGAATAATGAAATATGTTGCCAACCATGCAGACAAATTGAACTCAAACCTTAGGAACTTGAATTTGCCTGGAATAATGGAGGAATTTGACCGTTCAATCCATAAGGAAATTGACTATAACAATGAATTCATGAATATGCAACGCATAGAAATGAACTTTGTAGATAATCCACACGTACACATCCCTGCCACATATGCTAAATACTGTACCTCAAAAGTCTTGACAATGGAATTCATTGACGGTACCAAATTAAATGACGTTTATGAAAGCGACAGCGATGAATTTGACAAGCCATTTTTAGCTAAAACTGTTATTGATTCATATCTTCAACAGCTTTTCATCGACGGTTTCTTCCATGGAGACCCCCACCCTGGAAACATAATGATTCTAGAGGATAATGTCCTATGTTATCTTGATTTAGGAATGATGGGAGTATTTGATGAAGAATATAAGAAGAATCTTTCAGAGGCAATGATATTGCTTGTAGACCAAGATGTTGATGGATTGATTAATCAAATGATGTATATGGACATTCTTGATTATGACATTGATACAAGACCTTTAAAAAGAGATTTGAATGATCTTTTCGGAAGATACTTCGGTGTAGAGCTTAATCGTTTTGATGGAATCTTAGAGGAGCTTCTTAGCCTAATGAAAGAATATGGAGTTGTTCTTCCAAATGAATTAGTTACAATGGCAAGAGGAATATCCATGATTGAAGCCATTGCCCATAATCTAGACCCTGAAATTGACATTTTCGCATCAATCATGCCAATAGCAAAGAGAATAGCTAGAGAAAGAGTCAGCCCTAAAAAGTATATTAAAAGCAAGAAAAGCAATATTATTCTTTATGAGCATATGATTCAGGCATTGCCAAAACTTCTAACAAGGGCCATTCATAAGATAGACAATGAGGAATTGCAATTCCACCTTGAAGTAGACATTACAGATAAGGTATCCATTATTGCATTAGTCTCTGCTCTTATAATCGGCTCTTCAGTTGTTAGCTTTGGACCAAGAGTCTTTGATATGCCTTTGATTTCCTTAATTGGATACATATTAGCTATTATATTAAGTATTATAGGCATGAAGAAATTTGTGCTAAAATAAGTTTGAAAAGAGAATATTTATTCTCTTAATTCTTTTTTTAATGAAATAATAATCCATTTTTTTAATAAAAATAATAATCCCTTTTTTTAATAAAAATAAAAATTCCTTTTTTTAATAAAAATAATAAGTTCTTTTTTTTAATAAAAATAGAAAATAACTAAAAATAAAAAATAATAAAAAAACCTAAAAAATAGCTAAAATAATAAAAATAGTTAAAATAAAAAAATAAAAATTAAAAATTAAAAAAAATAAGTAAATAGAACAATCTATTTACTTTAATTATTTTTAAAATAAACCGCTTTCTTCTAAACGTTCTTCAAAGTAATGGGTTGCTCTATCTGCTTTTTCCTTAATGATAATAGATACGATAACAGTAATTATCAAAATTGCAAACAGTATAACCAATGCAGGAATATAATTTGACCATATAAGTCCAAGCTGAGCCTCACGTATTAATGTTATACCATATGTCATTGGTAAGTATGGATTTGCAATATCAAATATTGGAGCCATAATTTCCACTGGATATATTCCTCCAGTACCAGATATCTGGAACACTAAAAGAACAATAGCTAATGCCTTTCCAACATCTCCCAATGCAGATACTAATGAATATATCAATGTCATAAATACTACAGAGACTATAAACGACGATAGAATAAACATCAATTCATTTGCTATGTATATTCCTAAAACATGTGCTCCTACAATTGTAACTAAAGACTGTAATAGAGCCATTACATTAAATAAAACCAATTTACCAGCATACATCTCAAGAGGAGTGTATTTAGTCTTATAACTAACTCCCGGTCTTAATAAAGCACAAGTAATTAATCCTCCAACCCACATAGACAATACTAAGTAAAATGGAGCTACTTGAGACCCATAATCTGGAGTAGAAAATACTTCATGCCTTTCTAACTTAATCGGAGAGTAGAAATAGTCTCCAAGAAGGGTTTCATTAATGCCGGTCAATTCAGCTAAAGAATCAGCAGATGAACCTAATGAACTTGATGCAGTGAATAATGCTTGAGCTGCAGAATTTGAAAGCAATACAGAACCTGCTGCAAGAGCTAAGGAACCTTCTGCAAGTTGAGAAGAACCATCAGCCAATGCACCTGCACCATTTGCCAAATCAACAGAACCGTTTGCTAATTTTGAAGAACCTTTAGCAAGTTCAACTGAACCATCAGCCAATTGGCTAGCCCCATCTGCCACTTGACTGGTTCCATTTGAAAGCTTATTAACCCCATCAACATAGTCTCTTACAGGACCTTCCGGTATTAATGAAGGGTCAACCGCAGATTCCAACTCTTCAGCACCTTGCTGAACTTGGCTTGCACCATCCTTAACCTGACTTGATCCGCTTGACACTGCACTTGCTCCATCATTGACTGAGCTTGCTCCAGATTTGACTTGGCTTACTCCACCACTAACTTGACTTGCACCGGCTTTAACTTGGCTTTCTCCAACAGAGACCTGGGAAGCGCCAGCAGAGACCTGGGAAGCACCTGCTTGAAGCAAAGTTCCACCATTAGCCAATTTACTAGCTCCTGCAGCAAGACCTGCTTGCAATTCACCAAGCTTGCCATAAGCTGCAAGGTCAATGATTTCAACAATTTTAGCATTCAATGCCAAATAAACGGCATTGGAACCTGAATCAGTCAATTTAGCACCAACAGGATTTGCCTTCATATTTACTACATACTCAAGTTTTGCCTGTTGTGGATCGTCAGTCATGATTGAAACAACATTATCACTTAGATTCCGGGGTATCACTATACCTGCATAGTAATCACCCTTATAGACACCGTCCCTTAACTCATCTTCAGTGACGAAAGTCCATTGGAATTTATCATTATCCTTAAGAGATTTAACAAGTTCATTACCAACATTTATCTCTTTACCATTAAAGGTGGTTCCATTATCAAGATTTGCAATAGCAAACTCAACATTGCCTGTATTTCCATAAGGATCCCAACATGCTGCAATGTTAATAAGAGCATAAAGGGATGGCAAGATGATTAATCCTATTAAGACGATAGTTACAATAGGATTTGAAATAGCAGCCTTTGAATCGCTTTTCATAATCTCAATAATGTTTTCAGGATGTTTCATCATCTTAATTCACCATATACAAAATTATCCGTTAAATTTAATAA
>ONYG01000053.1 GCA_900321995.1 uncultured Methanobrevibacter sp.
TACATTTATAATTAATAAAATTAACACTTCAAATCATGAAACTGAGAAAAAATAATCAATCACTAATTAATCGAATTGATCATTTATCATCAAAGTCATATAGGTTCACCTTATATTCACCTGTTTCAGCATCTGAAATGTTTAGTTTTGCATCATCTATGATTGTATTTGCAACCTTCAAGTCGTATGGATAGGTTATCTTAATGTTAAAGACTTCCCCTCTGACGATTGCGACTTCTTCACCATTTAAAACAAATATCTTAGCTGCATCGGACAGTGTGGACTTTTCCTCGTCGCTAAGATTATTAAAGCATTCCTTAAGCTTTAGAATCTTGAATGTTTGTGGAGTCTGTCCCTGATACATGAAATCCCTATTTGGGATGTTGCTTATCTTATCCTTATCCTCACTTACAACAATGGTATCTGTAGCTGGAATCACAGTATCGCATGCACCTACTTCCTCAGTCTTTTTTATGTTCTCCATGATTATCCTATGTGTTACAAAAGGCCTTACAGAGTCATGTGTGATTATGATATCGTCTTCGCTCAAGTCGTATTTGCCTTCAATGTAGCTTACTGCATTCATTATGGTATCATTACGAAGCTCTCCACCTTCAACAACAGTTACATTGTCTGCATTAGGAATGTATTCATCGATAAGGTCCTTTGTATGGTTTATCCAATACTTATGGCACAATACTATAACTTCATCTATCCTATGGTTAAGATAAAACTTTTCAACTGTCTGAATTAGAATAGGCTTATCCCCAAGGGTTAAGAATTGCTTTGGCTTATCCACTTCGCCCATTCTGTTTCCTACTCCACCAGCCAAAATAGCTGCAAAAATCATATGCTTTTCTCCTGAAATTTGATTAAATTTTATAAATTTGCCTAAATATAATTTATTACCTTAAATTTAAGCAAATATGCTTAAAACAATTAAAACGTTTATAAAACTACATTATTATATATTTTTATAATCTTATAAAAAAGTACCTATATAAATAAAACATTGATTTTAATAAAAAGACTCTTAAATCAATATTGATTTAATGTTGGAAAATTTCTTATTTTAAATATAAAATTTCATTTGAAAGCAATATTTAAACAATTTAATATAAAAATTATTAAAACTTTGTAAAATTGATTTTATCCTATTAAATTTGCTTAATAATAAAAATAAATAGATTTAAATACTTAAAAGATAAAAATAAGAATACACAACAAATCCTGTGATGAAAATGAATTCCTCAAAAATTTTAATAGACTATGGCTTAAATGGTTCAATAAAGAACTATCTAAAATTTCCATCTAATCAATTTTCAAAAATGGATATTATTCCCACTTACAGATCATATTCTAAACGAGAGGACTTTAACATCCACCAACCCTATGATACATTATTCAAACTGGTGATTTCATACTATCCCCAAGCATTTATTGACCTATTTGATTTGGATTTTGAATTTAAACAATTTAAATCTAAGGAATTGATAAATGAAGTATATCAAAAGCTTTATGCAGATGAGATTGTCGAGTCAAAGAAAAATGGAATTTATCTGATTGAATTTCAAAGCTCCTCCATAACTGACGAAGACTGTATGCGATTTGGATCATATTTAAGCTTAATCCATAAGAAAACTGGAGAAGATGTTCACCTATATATAATAAGCCTAGTTGATGAAGATTATGAATTCGATTATATCGCAGGAGACCTTAGGTTTACTATACATATCAAATCGTTAACCTCCTTTGATTATAAAAAAAATTTAAATATAATTAAATCTAAAATTGAAAATAAAGAGCCTTTGAATGATAAAGAAATTCTTATTCTAATGTTATTACCATTAATGGCTAAAGAAGAGTTAAGAAAAGAAGTGCTATTGGAAACAGTTAAGCTGACCAATAAACTTGATTATCTAAGCAAGGATAAAATTTTGGAAATAAAGAACACCCAAGTCATATTAGCATATCAACTTTTTAAGGACGATGAATTAAATCGTATATTGGACGTGATTAGCATGGAAGCAGAAAACGAAGTGTATAAAATTTTAGAATATGCAAATCAATTAAAAATTGAACAAATTGAACGTGAGCATATCCAAAAGACAGAAATAGCTAGAAATGAAGCTTTAGAAAAAGGTATGAAAAAAGGAAGGAATGAAGGTCTAAAAAAAGGTATGAAAAAAGGAAGAAATGAACTAATATCAGACCTAATTAAAGCCAAAAATTACTTAAAGCAAGGAAAATCCATTAAAGAGATTTCTGCATTAATATCCATTCCAGAAGAAACATTACAAGAATTGATGTAAACATTAAATCTTTATCACTAGAAAATAACTATTTTTAAAAAGATTAAATAAAACAAAAAACAAATATAATAACAGCACTATTTTTAAAAATAATCACGTGATAAAATGAATGTAAAAAACAACATTATACTTGCAATGGATTTAATGGACTTGAAAGCTGCAGAATCCGTCTGCGAATCAATCAACGAATACATAGACACAATCAAAATAGGATACCCTCTAACTCTTGCAGAAGGACTTGAGACAATTGGCTTATTTAAGGATAATTTCTCATACAAGGTAATCTGTGACTATAAAGTGGCAGACATTCCTGCAACCAATGAAAAAATAGCTAACCTAACCTTCGATGCAGGAGCAGATGCAATAATCTGCCATGGATTTGTAGGTCCAGACAGTGTTGATGCATGTAAGACATCTGCTGAAGACCATGGAAAGGAAGTCTTCCTATTAACTGAAATGTCACATCCAGGTGCAGTCAAGTTCCTTCAAAAGGATGCAGACGATATTGCAAGAATGGGAGTTGAAATGGGAATTTCCAACTATGTTGCACCATCTACAAGACCAGATAGACTAAGCGAAATACGAGACATTGTAGGTAATGACGCATTCATCATATCTCCAGGTGTTGGAACTCAAGGTGGAGACCCTAAGGAGACATTAAGATACTCAAATGCCCTAATCATAGGAAGATCCATCTACAATGCAGAAGATCCTAAAAAAGCAACTGAAGATATAATTGATTCAATCAAATAAAAAAAATGAAGATATTTTTGATTAAATAATTAAAAAAATATCATTGATTCAATAAATAATAAAAATGAAGATATTTTTGATTTATAGGTAAAAAATATCATCATTTTATCAAAAACTTTTTTTAAATAAATTAATTGATTGATTTAAATAAAAGATCGATTAAATAAAACAAATAAAATTTATAAAAAGCATATTTAATCAATCATAAAATCAAAATAAACGGAGACACAATATGTTTAGTATAACTTTACCCTTGTCATACCTATTGTCTGGTTTCTTTATGAA
>ONYG01000197.1 GCA_900321995.1 uncultured Methanobrevibacter sp.
ACCGAAACCTACATGAATGACCGGCCTTGCAAGCTCAATCATACCGAAGTGTCCTTGACATTCCCCTCCTTTTTCACCACAAGTTCTACATTTTAGACTTGGGTCAATAACACCTAAACGGGAATCCATTAAACCGTTTTCGATTGGATATCCGTCTTCATCATAGGTATCCGGTCTTGTAATGTTTACAACAGACATTTCCCTAATTAGATCTGGTGACATTAATCCAAAATTAATCTGATCAATCTTTTTAATTATACCCTTCAATTAATAGTCCCCTTTATAATAATAAAATGAGTAGTAAATCTATATTATATATTTATATTCAAGATTTATAAAATTTGTTTAATTAATTTAAAAAATAAATAAGTTTATAAACTACCATAACTTAATATTAGTGAAGTTTGTAATAAAAAATTAAGAGAACACTATATAAAAATTCAATACTAAGGAGTTTTTCAATGCCAGTAAAATTTAAGCAATATGAAAAAACTGAAATAAAATTCATCAACATTAAAGCTGAAAAAGTCAAAAAAGGATTTCCTCCATTATTTGATTTTATTGATAAGACCAACCTATCAAGTCAAGATGTAGGAAAGGAATACTTTAAAATACAAGGATATAATGCAAAATTCTCAGAAAATGACCTTTGGAAAAGCCTATTTCATCAATTGATATATAAGAACCTAATCAAATTGCATGATCAAGGAAAAATAAGCACAATAAACGAAAGAAAGTTTGATGATGAGTTTTATAGGGAAAATGAGTATGAAATAAATAATCTCTTAAGTTCACTAAGAGAAATTGATTTAGAGGAATACATTAAAAATAACTACAGAAACAGCTCTAAAAGACCTAATGCAAAACGACAAAACCACAGAGAAAAAGTGCTAACAGTTGCAAGGCTTTTGGAAAATGACCAAATACTTATTGTTATGGAATATTTGGTAAAGGATTTCATACACAATAGAAGAGGATTTCCTGACTTGATGGTATGGAATGATAATGAAATATTCTTTGCAGAAATTAAAGCCAATAGTGATGTTTTATCATATAGGCAAGTGAATGCACATAAGATTCTTCAAGAAGCAGGAATCGGTATTGTTCTATTAACAATAAATAAGAGTAAAAATGCTATAAAAAGACAAAAGAAGACTTATACTAAAAAGCGTATTTCATCAACATCATATAAGGAAAGGTATGAGCTTAAATTAGACACAGCCAATAAAAAGTTTGAAATACTAAATGAATCAAATAGCAAAGAGATTATGGATAGATTCAATAGGCAATTTAAAGATAAAGACTTTGATTATTTTATAGCATTCCTTAATGTCTTGAATAATGAGGAAATTGATAATTTGGAGAATCTAACACAAGATATATCCAATAAGGTGTTAAAAGAAGAAAAATTGATAAGACACCTCTCAATCATGGCAAAGGCAAGGTCACTTGAGGATAAGGGAATGTATAGGGAAGCTGTAGATGAGTATAGCAAAAGTGCTGATGATAAAAGCAACCATTATAGGTTAGAGGCTTATCATAGAATGTGCATAACATATAGGAAGCTAAAAGATCTTGATAAAGAGTTTGCAACCATTAAGAAGGTACTTGAGGATGATTCCATTCCAAATGGGAAAAAATTAAAATTTAAAAACAGAATAAAAAGAAAATTAAAAAAGAAAGATTATATTAAAACTGATATTGTGTGTCCTAATTGCAATGATTATTATCTAAAGTATAAGATACATAATGGGACAGGAATCAAGATGTATAGTTGTAAGAATTGTAAGTTTGTAAAGATTGAAGATAGTTATAAATAATAAAAATCTGTTTCAGATGATTATCTAAATAAAACTAAATTATACTAATATAAATCATTAGATAAACTTATATGAACTAAAGAAACTAACAAAATTGATTTATATTGATGAAATTTTAAGTAATCATAAAAATAATGAAATAATAAATTATTTAAATTTATTATTTCTAAATTTTTAAAATATTATTTTTAATGTTTTAATTTTATTTTAAGATTAACTTTTAAATTTAATATAAATCCTATTTTTTTTAAATGATACAATTTTTCTAGTCAAATAATTAATTTTTTTAATGTTTTATTTATTTTCCCTTAAAATAGTAATTGCATCTAATGACTCTTCATATTTTTTCTTTAAAATATAAGGATTTTCCATAAAATAAGAAGAATGAACACTATCTTTTTTTCTACCTTGCAATGCATCTATTTCCTCTAAACTTAAACCATTTTTATGATTATATAGTGCAGATGCATGGAATTTCCGTAACATATGACTTCTAAACTTATTATATGTTCCTACTTTTCCTAATCTTAATTCATTATTTATTTCCATAAAATACTTATTTAAATAATATAAATTAATATCAAATAATTTATCTTTATTTTTTAAATTATTTCTAACTAGCAAATACTTTATAATTTGATCTGAAGCCTCTGGAGAACAAAATGTGAAATAAAATTTATTAGTTTTTTGTCGCCTAATTCTAAAAATAGGAATAATATTATCTTCTTTTTTTAAAAAATTTAAAATTTCATTTATTTCTGTTTTTTCATGATATTCTTTCGTAGCAGAAATAAAATCGCCTATTGTAAGATTTAAAGTTTCTCTCCTAGCACAACCACTGCTTGACATAAATAATATTATAGACTTCATTAAAGGATTTGATATTTTTATAGCATTCTTTATAATTTCTTTTGTTGGCAAATCTTCATATGTAATTGGCTTAGGAATATTTCCAGATTTAGTACTTAATGGAGGCAAATTATGAATTTCTATTTCAAAATGATGGTATAAACTAACAATCCTTTGGAAATACACTTTTGCTGTAGTAACCAAATATTTTTCATATAAAAATACTCTAAAATCAATTAAACGTTGTTTTAATTTACGTTTTTTCCATCTGATTCCCAATTCTTCTTCTATTTCAGCTTCATCTAAAAGATCTTTTAATGGTTTTTTATTAAATGAAACATATACATTAATTGCATTTAAATAACCCTGTCTTGTTTTAGATGACAAATTTCTAGTTTTCGCTAAATCATCTAATAATTTTTCGTCGACTTTATACATAAAATCACCAGATAAAAACTTTAATCAATTTATTTTTTAAGTCTTTCTTTGAAAAAGGCTTGAATATATTAAAAGATAAAGGGATATTTGCTTTTATCTGTTCTAATAAGTTTGCAAAGGCAAAATATGG